>CAZWUO010000011.1:0-42112 GCA_964636675.1 uncultured Ectothiorhodospiraceae bacterium | reverse complement strand
GATATGCAAATTATTCCGCAAGCGAAATATCAAGTGCCAGAAGCTGAAGAAACCGGTTTAACGTTTGTTGAGAATGCCATCATAAAAGCCCGAAATGCGGCTAAATATACGGGCTTATCCGCAATTGCAGATGACTCAGGCATTGAAGTTGATGCATTAAAGGGCATGCCGGGTGTGCATTCAGCGCGTTATGCAGGCCTAAACGGTGGCGACCAGGCAAATAATGAAAAACTGTTAACCGAACTTAGCAAGACGAACGACCCACAAAGAGTCGCGCGTTTTCACTGTGTCATCGTTTATTTACAGCATGCTGATGATCCAACACCGGTGATCTGCCAAGGTGTTTGGGAAGGTAAAATATTGGAAAAACCATCAGGTAGTGAGGGTTTCGGTTATGATCCTTTGTTCTTTGTTCCTACACATGCGTGTTCTTCTGCTGAGTTAGACCGGGATGAGAAAAACCGAATCAGCCATCGGGGGCAAGCTTTGCGACAATTGCTGGATACGTTTGCTGTGGAGGCTGAATGATGATGCAGGCCGTGCTATGTACTAGCCTATGCTCTGGACAACGATGCCATGAGTAGAGGTATGTTATATATTATTTCTGCCGCCTCAGGAACGGGTAAAACGAGCTTGGTGAGTGCGCTGCTTGAACGGGTTTCGCAGATAAGCGTATCCGTATCTCATACCACAAGAACTCCGCGACCTGGGGAACAAGACGGCACACACTACCATTTTATTTCTAAGGAAGATTTTGTGCGGCGCCAAGCGGATACGGAGTTCCTGGAGTTTGCGCAGGTGTTTGGTAACTTCTATGGCACTTCAAAAGTTCAGCTAGAGAAAACCCTTGCTAAAGGTATGGATGTGATTCTGGAAATTGATTGGCAAGGGGCTCAGCAAATAAAAAAAATCCTGCCAGAGGCGCAGAGCATATTTATCCTGCCCCCATCGCGACAAAGCTTAATCGCGAGACTTAATGCAAGAGGGCAAGACAGCCCCGAAGTGATTGCGCGCAGAACCAAAGAAGCTTTTGCAGAGATCTCGCACTATAAAGAGTTTGATTATTTAATACTGAATGATGAATTTACGCAGGCACTCAATGATTTAAGCGCAATAATTACCAGCCAACGTCTAAGACAAGCGCGGCAATCCGTTGCTCTTGCTGGGATTATTGAAAAGCTACTTTAGAGCGTGTTGTCAATTGATATGATCTTGCTGTGAAGCCAGTTAATACGGGTTGGAATAGTATCTGCTTATCAATTATAATCACGTGTTCCTTTTAACCACGTTGGAGATTATGTATGGCTCGAGTTACCGTAGAAGATTGTCTAGAATATGTTGATAATCGTTTTGAATTAGTTTTAATAGCATCCAAACGAGCACGCCAACTCGCGAATGGTGCCGATACGACCTTAGAATGGGATAAAGACAAACCTACGGTTTTAGCGCTCAGAGAGATTGCTGAAGGTCTGCATGCAAAGTCTGATCAGATCGAAGCCGGTACAGAGGACGATATAGCTGTTGAAGTGGTTAGCAGTGAAAATTCTGTGCAAATGAGTACATTGTCAAAATAACCTTGACGATGTTACCAGGGTTTGTTGACCTTGCGTTTGTGTCGCTATTAATTATCCACCAGGGCTAAGTCTCTCTGTAACGCTAGCCAGTGGAGAGGCTGGAGACCCGTGCAAAAAAAGTCGCAAATATCAAAGCATTAATACCAAACCTATATTTGTGAATCTAAACCCTCAGTTGCATTATCACTTTCTGCCCATTGACAGCTAGCCCCCTATTATTGATACCATTTACTGCACCTACAGGATATGCGTAGGCGTTATTACCGCCGTATTTTCTTGCAAATTTCCAAGTCGAAGGGATTTATGTGTTTTTGATCAATGATCTGTGCAGTATGTTGGACACCTATCTTGAAGAAGATCAGGTGAAAGAGGTGTATCGTTCCTATGTTTTTGGGGCTGATGCGCATGCTGGGCAAATACGGCGTAGCGGTGAGCCATATATCTATCATCCTTTAGCTGTTGCACGAATTCTTGCAGAGCTGAAAATGGACTATAAGACATTAATGGCTGCGATTCTACATGATGTCATTGAAGATACTGCAACGGTAAAAGAACAATTAGTCAATGAGTTTGACGAGGAAATAGCAGATCTCGTTGATGGCGTAAGTAAACTGACCCAGATTACCTTTGAGTCGCGTGCCGAAGCGCAGGCAGAAAACTTTCGCAAGCTTATTTTGGCCATGGTCCAGGATATCAGAGTCATCTTAATCAAACTTGCTGATCGCCTACATAATATGCGAACCATTGGTATTCTGGAGCCAGAAAAGCAACGTCGAATTGCCAAAGAAACGCTTGATATCTATGTTCCTATCGCTAGCCGTTTGGGAATGAATAATATCAAAATTGAACTTGAAGACCTTGGGTTTAAGGCAGTTCACCCCATGCGTTACGAAATATTGCAAGCCAATCTGCTAAAGGCGCGTGGCAATCGTAAAGAAATTATCAACAAAATTACGTTGGCTATCGAAGAACGCGTGTTTCTAGAAGGCCTGCAAGGTCAAGTGAGTGGTCGCGAAAAACTACTCTACAGCATTTATCAAAAAATGCGCAAAAAAAACGTGTCTTTTGCAGAAGTTTTCGATGTATATGCCGTTAGAATTTCCGTCGATACCGTCGATATGTGCTACCGCACCCTCGGTGTTTTACATAATCTTTATAAGCCTCTTCCGGGAAAATTTAAAGACTACATCGCTATTCCAAAAGCAAATGGTTATCAGTCCTTGCATACGGTGTTATTCGGGGCGCATGGGATACCCATAGAAGTGCAAATACGCACTAATGACATGAATAAAGTCGCAGAAACCGGCATTGCTGCACACTGGCTGTATAAAAATACCAAGGATGCCGTATCTAGTGAAAACACCCAAACCAACGAATGGCTGCGTGAGTTATTGGAAATTCAAAAGTCGTCCGGCAATTCCATCGAATTTTTAGAAAGTGTTAAGGTAGACCTGTTTCCAGACGTTGTGTATGTGTTTACGCCGGCCGGAGAAATAATGGAGTTACAACGCGGATCTACCCCGGTAGATTTTGCTTATGCGGTGCATACCGACATCGGAAATACTTGTATCGCCGCAAAAATTGATCGTCAATTAGTGCCCTTAAGAACTCAAATGCAAATGGGACAGACGGTAGAAATTATTACGGCGAATAGCGCTAAGCCAAACCCAGCATGGCTAAATTTTGTGATTACCGGCAAGGCGCGCACGCATATCCGCCACTTCTTGAAGAACTTGCAAAAAGATGAAGCGATTGTGTTAGGTAAACGATTGCTCGATCGCAGTTTACACGCTTATCGCTTAACCACGGATACCCTTACCAATGAAAGCATCGATAGGGTATTGGAAATATTACACCTGAAAAACCTCGAAGATCTTCTTGCAGAGATAGGGCTGGGCAATCGGATGCCGTTAATCGTTGCGCGTCAATTGGCAGAGCCTCCTCTGTCTAAGCGCAAGAAAAAATTGCAAAAAGCGGAAGCATTGAAAAATATGTTATATCGTTATGCGCCTTCATGGTTGGGCGGAGAAAAAACCAGTACGCCGCTAGCGATAACCGGCACCGAAGGAATTATCGTGAATTATGCGCGTTGTTGTCGTCCGATTCCTGGTGATCCCATCATTGGTTATTTCAGTCCGGGAAAAGGTATTGTGGTACATGTCGATAGTTGTACTAATGTGCGTGATGTTAAAAAGCACCCGGAAAACTGGTTGGAATTGAGATGGGAGAAAGAACCGCAGGGAGAGTTTCCGGTTGAAATTCGTTTAGAGGTAACAAATCGACGCGGTGTATTGGCAACGGTAGCATCAACCATCTCTGAAATGAGCGCAAACATCGAAAACGTATCCTTAGATGATAGAGATGGGCGCATTACGGATTTAGTTTTTGTGATCAATGTAAAAGACAGAAAGCATCTCGCAAAAATCATGCGCCGGGTAAGACGTGTTGACGAGGTGTCGAAAATATATCGGCAGAAAGCGTAGTACTAAAATTATACAAGTTCATCGGGAGGAACTATGAAGCGTGAAACCATAAATACTGACAAGGCACCGCAGGCGATAGGTACCTATTCGCAAGCAGTTAAAGTGGGAGATACGGTGTATATATCGGGTCAGATTCCATTGATTCCAGAAACGATGGAGCTAAATACCGACTCAATGGAGAGTCAAATTATACAGGTGTTTAATAATTTATCTGCCGTTGCAAGTGCATCGGGAGGGAGTCTTAGCGATATCGTTAAGCTTAATATCTTTTTAACCGATATGTCCCATTTTCCTCTTATTAACGAAATTATGGCTACTTTTTTCACCGAACCGTATCCGGCACGAGCCGCAATTGGTGTCGCGGAACTGCCGAAAGGCACGGCGGTGGAAATGGATGCAATTATGCATATCTCTCGCTAAACCTAAATTCCCCAGTTGATCTCTGCGTCATTGATGAAATGTGCATTTCTCATACTGTTTAATTAACTGAGAATTATAGGTGAATGACTCCTAAAGCAAGCAGATGTATAGGGATTAATAGGGAAAGCAGATTTTGTGGTGGAATAGCAAGAAAAACCAAAACGTGCCTAAGATTGCCCTCATTCTTTCGGGTGGGGGCGCGCGGGCAGCTTATCAGGTAGGTGTTCTACAAGCCATCGCCGATATTGTTCCAAAGGATACGCCAAACCCGTTTCCAATTGTTTGTGGCACATCGGCAGGTGCGATAAATGCGGCGGCAATTGCCATATTTGCCCAGCAGTTTCGTGAAGCCGTTTGGCGACTGGTACATGTATGGGCGAATTTTCGTGTTACTCAGGTATTTCGTGCCGATTCTTTAGGTTTGACCAAAAGCGGGCTGCATTGGTTGGCTGCTATTGTCACGGGAGGGCTAGGCAAACGAAATCCTGTCTCCTTACTGGATCGTGCGCCGCTTTTTCAGCTATTAGGCCCGCGACTTCCCTTCGAAAATATTCAACAAAATATTGAGGATGGTCTGCTGCATGCGCTTTCGATAACTGCGTCAAGCTACCACAGCGGAAATTCCGTTGCCTTTTATCAAGGGGTCGAAGAGATCGTTCCGTGGCATAAATCGAATAATGTAGGCATGCCGACCTCGATTGGTTTAAAACATCTTATGGGGTCTTCATCCATTCCGTTTTTATTTGAAGCGGTGCAAATTGGCAATCAGTTTTACGGTGATGGTTCGATGCGCCAGATCAACCCACTGAGCCCTGCAATGCGCTTAGGGGCGGATAAAACATTTGTGATTGGGGTGAAAAATGAAAGTGCGGTGGAAGATATTACTGAGCAATCGGTGAGCTATCCCAGTCTTGGACAAATTGGCGGGCAAGTATTAGATAGTATTTTTCTAGATAATATGGACTTAGATTTGGAATTAATGCAAGGAATCAACAAAACGCTTGATCAAATACCGCATCGACATATTCCAGAAAATAGCAGAACAGTGAGAAAAGTCGAATCTATGGCGATATCCCCAAGCCAGGATATATTCCGCATCGCTGCAAAACACACACATTTATTGCCGAGGCAAATTCGCTTTATCTTAAAGGGAGTTGGTGCATCGGGTGAACGCGGGGCGAACCTGGTGAGCTATCTTTTGTTTGAAAAGGCTTTTTGTCGCGAGCTCATTACCCTAGGTTATAGTGATTCGATGAATAGAAAAGAGGAAATTATTGATTTTCTTGAATTAAATGAAGACTAAGTCTCTAAGTCAGAGGCTGTAGCTTTGGTCTGGATACTAAAACAACGCACTGATCCTATTTATTGCTGTCTAAAAACAGAAGCATAAGTACAAATTAAGCGAAACATGCTTATATATTAAGCATGTTTCGAAGTTCTATCCTGTCAGACTTCGGAGTGATATAACAATAATATGACTCCTTCAAAGGTCCCCAACACTGGTGAAGGAACTAAATTGGAACCCTGTCGTAAAGCTAACAGGGTTTTTTTTTGCGGTGCTGACGATGCACTTCCAAGTTTTTTCCTCTCCTTGTTACATTTTAGCTTGCCAATACCCTGGTTAAATATCTAAACTTTGCCCCCTCTTAATAAGCAAGCGATGTATAAAATGAGAACAGTGCTTCAACAAATTGCAGATGAGCTAAAAGTTAAAGAAAACCAAGTTACCGCCGCTGTTGCGTTGCTTGATGAAGGCGCTAGCGTACCGTTTATAGCGCGCTATCGTAAAGAAATCACCGGTAGCTTAGATGATACCCAGTTACGTTATTTAGCAGAAAGATTGGGTTATTTGCGCGAACTCGAAGCGCGTAAGCAAGTCATTATTAACAGTATTGAGGATCAGGGTAAGCTTACACCGCAGCTCAGACAAGAAATTACAACGGCTGACACTAAAACGCGTATTGAAGACTTGTATCGTCCTTATATGCCAAAGCGTAGGACCAAGGCGCAAATCGCGAAAGAAGCAGGGTTAGAACCCTTGGCCCTCGCCCTGCTTGAGAATCCTGCGCAATCTCCTGATGTGCTAGCGGAAAAATATATCAATCAGGAAATGAAATTTAATGATCTTAAATCCGTGCTTGATGGTGCGCGACAAATTTTGATGGAGATTTTTTCAGATGACGCGGACTTATCGGGCTTGCTCCGCGAGTATCTTTGGAGTAATGCTTATTTAGAGTCTAAGGTCATCGCGGGAAAAGAAGTCGAAGGGGAAAAATTCGCGGACTATTTTGCATCGATGGAAACGCTAAAAAGCATTCCTTCGCATCGTGTCTTAGCATTATTTCGGGGGCGCTCTGCGGGAATTTTGCAGTTGAGTCTGGTGGTCAAGCAGGGCGAAGATGAAATTGTTCTAGCCGGTCAAAGTACAATATGTGAGCTAATGATTGCTAAAGCTTTTGCCATCGAAAATAAGTCGCGCCCAGCAGATGCTTGGTTAATGGATACCGTAAAATGGACATTACGCGTAAAATTAATGACTCGAATCGAAACTGAACTTAAGCTTGAGCTCAAAAAAATCGCAGAAACCGAAGCAATCAAGGTATTTGGCAACAACTTAAAAGATCTATTAATGGCCGCGCCAGCAGGCTCACGTACGACGATGGGCTTGGATCCGGGTTTTCGTAGCGGTGTAAAAGTCGCGGTGGTAGATGCGACGGGTAAATTTGTTGATCAAGCGACTATTTATCCTCATCCACCGCAAAAACAATGGGATCAATCGATACAGATATTAAGCAAACTGATACAGAAGCATGCGATTGCTCTTATCGCAATAGGTAACGGTACCGCATCGCGCGAAACCGATAAGCTCGCCGCCGAATTGATCAAACAATTACCGACCTTAAACTTAACTAAGGTCATGGTTTCAGAAGCGGGTGCATCTGTATACTCGGCATCCGCATTAGCCGCAGATGAATTTCCCGATCTTGATGTATCGATCCGCGGTGCGGTGTCCATTGCACGGCGATTACAAGACCCACTGGCGGAGCTGGTAAAAATAGAACCTAAAGCGATTGGCGTTGGTCAATATCAGCACGATGTCAATCAAACTCAATTGAATAAAAGTCTCGACAGTATTGTTGAAGACTGCGTAAATGCGGTGGGTGTAGATGTCAATATGGCTTCAGCGCCACTGCTTTCTCACGTTTCTGGATTGAATAAAACCTTGGCAAAAAACCTGGTGGCTTATCGCGATGAAAATGGAGCTTTCACGAATAGAAAGCAGTTTATCAAGGTTGCAAAACTGGGAAAAAAAGCTTTTGAGCAGGCTGCAGGATTTTTGCGTATATCGAACGGCAAAAATCCGTTAGATTTTTCTGCGGTACACCCTGAAGCTTATCCCTTAGCTGAAAAAATTATTAGTGACACGGGTAGAACATTTCAGTCATTAATTGGTGATGTCGGTTTTCTGCGAAAATTGAAAGTTGCAAATTATGTCGACGAGAAATTTGGTGAGCTAACCGTTAGAGATATTTTGGGTGAGTTAGCAAAGCCGGGACGAGATCCTAGGCCGGAGTTCAAGATGGTTGCATTTCAGGATAATGTGCAAAAGATATCTGATCTCAAGCCTGATATGATATTAGAAGGCGTGGTTACCAATGTCGCTAATTTTGGTGCGTTTGTTGATGTAGGCGTGCATCAAGATGGCTTGGTGCATATTTCTGCATTGGCCAACGAATTTGTCAAAGACCCTAGAAAGGTAGTGCGCACAGGAGATATTGTAAAAGTAAAAGTTATTGATATTGATGTTGCAAGAAAAAGAATATCTTTGTCCATGCGTTTAGCGGAAAAACCAGAATCTCTGTCGAACACTGGTGCTGGTAAGCCGCATCAAAAAAACTATAAAAATAATATGCAAACAAAAGTAACAAAAAAAGAAGTCGCTGGTGATAATGTTTTTGCATTGGCTTTTGCGAACGCCAAAAAATAGTTTTTAATCAATTGACGACACGCTCTAAGATTGTCTTTATGTGCTTTTTATAAATATTGACGCGGGATATTTTTCCGTTCGCGGAGAGGCAATTGTTTTCGGTAGACCATGGGTTCTCTAAGAGGTGAATTTCTTCGATTTTCTGATTGCTGCGGGTTTGTGACAATAGTGCATTGGCTCTGGTTTTTATGGAAATAATCAATTTTTTATTTTTGCTAATCTCACCGGGCGTTAGTGTGACGAGTTTTATTTCCTTTGTTAGTTCAAGTAAAGCCGCTTGGCTGAGTACTGCAATAAGCGATAAATACGGCGACTCATTTGCAAAGATGCAAACCTGATGAAATAGGCTGTCTTGCAATAATGCATTTTCAATTTCCTGAGGAATAATCTTATTACCATTTTGCATAATTAATACATCGTCGATTCGACCTTTGATCCTGATGATTCCATTGTTGATTTCTGCTATATCCTTAGTATTAAACCAGGGTGTGTTGCGTAAATTATGTTTTCCGGCGTTCCAATATCCCAGAAACAAAGACTCGCTTTGGATTTCCAAAGTATTGTCGATGCTTAAACGCACTTTTACACCGGGAAGGGGTTTGCCTACGCTATTGATATCGCCGTCATCTTGGCTGCCAATGGATACAACCGGGCCTGCTTCTGTGAGGCCATATCCTTGTAATAAAGGTATGTTCAAGCTTGCATAGTTATTGTAAGTGTTTATTCTCAACGGTGCGCCGCCAGAGAAGAGACAGCGCAAGTTCCCCCCAAATAACTGTTGGGGATTTTTTAAATTTGCAAGGCTTGGGTTCAAATGATTGTCTTTACGGATAGTTGGCGTTTTTTCGATATTAACGAATGGTGCGCTGTTTACAGTGCGCGAGAAAATATTTTTTAGGCGTGCATATTTAGTATTGTGTTTTTGCAATGTTTTACTGAGTAGTTGTTCAAACATTGCAGGTGAGCCAATCAATATGCTGGGTTTTATTTTTGTTAGTTCGTCAAATAATGGAGCATACCCTCGACTAAAGCTAATGCTAGCACCAGAAATCATTGGAACAAAAATACCCACCGTATGTTCCATCGCATGGGCAAGTGAATGTGCAATTAAGATATGATCTTTTGGCTCACCATTAATATGTATTGAGCATGCTCTGGCATTGGATAAAATATTTCGATGGGATAACATGACGCCTTTCGGTTTTCCAGTGGTTCCGGAAGTGTATAGAAGTATGGCAAGGTCGTTCGTCTGAATAACCGGTAGTGCATGCCCTGCTATATTGGCAGAGGGAGCGGAACAAACATTAGACAAGCAAGTTGTTACCATTTTTTCTGTGGCCAATGTTGTTGCTAAGTTATTCCAAAATGCGATACTAAAATGATGTTCCAATTGCTGCTGAACAATTTTCGCTTGCTTGACTATAGTTTCTTGATTAACAATAAGAATTTTTAATTTGCTATCATTAATAATGAAATTCATACGCGAGATAGAATCAAGCGGTGAAATAGGCACGACCACAACGCCTAAGCTAATACAGGCTAATTCAATGCATATCCACTCTAGACAGTTAGTCATGCAAATACCTATGCGGTCACCAGGGGTTATTGCGGTGTGTTTCAGGGCATCTCGCCATCTCACTACTTCGCGATAGGTTTGCTTCCAGCTAAGTTCTCTAAACCCTTCCTCAATGAATATTTTGAACGCAATGGATCGAGGTGTCGCTGTAACACGCTGCTGGAATAAATCATATAAGCTTGAAAACTTATCTAAAAGTAAGGAGCTAGGTAAATTTTTATTCATTTTATTATTCTTTTTAGTTGTTTAGAGGGCGTTCCCATAACATTCTTGCAATAAAATTCTTATTCTAG
This sequence comes from uncultured Ectothiorhodospiraceae bacterium, assembly GCA_964636675.1. Taxonomy (GTDB): domain Bacteria; phylum Pseudomonadota; class Gammaproteobacteria; order S012-40; family S012-40; genus JALUUH01. The sequence continues at coordinate 31,778 of CAZWUO010000011.1, read as the reverse complement.
CCTTATGAAACTCAACTTTTTAATCCATACACACGATATATGAAGACAAGTAGTTGTCATTGAATACAACTATGAACTAACTAAGAGGGAAGCGCATGGATATGTCGAAGCAACAGGTAATTACGGAAGAGTTTCAAACAGCACTGAGTCAATTTCTTTCACTCACTACGGGTGAGATCAGGTTGTCCATGAAAGAAGCGAATGAAGTTGTACAAAACCTTACTAAAACTTTTATGGATATGGTGAGAGATGTACAAGATATTAGGTTAATCGCAGCGAAGCTTGAGGATAACAAGGCGAATAAAGAGTTAAAGAAAAAGATACTGAAAAGTTGTGATACGTATTTTGATAAGGTCCAAGCTGGAACGATTGGTTTTCAATTTTATGATAAGCTTACCCAGCGCCTCACTCACACCTCTGACAACATAAGACAGCTCAAAAAAATGGCTGGCGAACCGACCACACTTATTGATCCCGCGCAATGGGAGAGCTTGATGGGTAATATTGAAAAACGCTATAACATGGAATCTGATCGAGCGCTGTTTCATTCATTAATGGACGGTAGTTCAGTGCAGGAAGCCGTCAAACTCGCAGCCAAGAATAAAAATAAAACCGGCGAGATCGAATTATTTTAGTAGGGTGATGAAAACGTTTATCTCGCCACAATTGCTCCCATCAGATAAGTAAAAAAGAAGACATAAGGGGTCTTTGCAATCCATGTTTTGCTTAGAATTTGATGTCAAAATTAAGTTGTAAACGCGAGCGTTCTCTGGATTGGCCATCAACACCGGCGGTAATAATATCCGCATCATAATAACGCAGATTCATCGAGGTATTATGTCCCAGTTGGTAATCAATCTGCAGGCGATAGCCTGTAAAGTTGTCAGCAGAAGACTCGGCTGAGCCAAAGTTATCTTGGGTAAAGAGGCCATCACCGGGGGTGGCGAAAGTTTCCACTGAATAATAATAGACACGTAGCCCTAGAGTTTTGCTTACTTTGTAGCGTGCTTGTGCGACGTAAGCGATGTTTTCGCTAGCAGCGTCGCTTTGCAAATAATCTGCACCGAGTAACCATGGGCCAGTGCGTAGCTGGGCGCTTCCAATCAAGTGACTTTTCGCGTGTAAACCATCACCGAGACCGTCATCGCTTGTGTCTGGATCAGACTGCGCATTGTCTAATAAAGCGCCGCCAGCAGCAACGGTTAACTGCATGTTACCGATTTTATCCTGGTAGACTGCTTGATAGGTTCCCAGCGCAAGATCATCATCCCAATTGCCCTCTGTAATAGTTATATAGGCCGAGTTTAAGGTCACTGATCCTAGTTTATAGGTTACCGCTAAGGCTTCAGGATTAATATCGTTGTCCCAGAATACCTCCGTTTGTTGCCAAAAATTAAGCGGAGTTTTACCACCGACAACGCTTAGATTATTGATGCCGGTGTAAGCGATAAAGGCTTGGTCAATGCCAAAACCACTATTATTGCGTGGATCACCGGTACCAAAAGATTGATGCGGGGAATTGAGGGCGTTGGATTCGGTGGAAAAGCGCATTCTTCCAGACCATTTATCATTGGCTTTAAAACTTGTCCCTAAGCGTGCGCGGAAGCGGATACGCTCGCGGTCACGGGTTTCACCGCTTTGTTTTGTGTCACCATCTCTTTCCGAGCGGAGGCGTACATCACCAAATAGTTTTATATGGCCTGTTGGGTCTAAGTTAACGGATGCTACAGCTCGCTGAGTAGGTATGGCCAATGCGATGGCAACTACGCTGACAACTATAAAATAAGTGAGTGCCGATGTTATAGCAGAAGCAATTGTTCGCAGAGTTGGAATGCCAGTATTGCTAAATATAACCTGGGTATTCATCGCTTTTTTTCCTCAAAACTTCTCTGATAAGCATTATTAATGCCGTTTGAGAGATGAGTTGGTTAAGCGACAGACCCTAGTTTTTAGCAAGTTTCACACGCATAGCTCGGACTAATATTGTTAGAATAAGTGAGAACTATAATCCTAAATTCCGTACTCTGCATACCGTTTAACTGCGGATTCTAGGATTATGTATGTTCAATGAAAACATTAAGTTGAAAAAATGGGGAATATAGAATGATAAAAAAATCATTAATTACGTTAGCTGTAGTTGGTGTTGTTAGCGGTTGTGCTTCAATGGGTGGGCATCACGGCTCGTATTGGAGTTATGCAGGGAATTCCGGCCCGGATCATTGGGGTGGTTTAAACGAGCAATACGTGCTGTGTAGTGCCGGACAATCGCAGTCACCGGTTAATATGACCGGTGCTCATGGCATGGGGCTGACGGCCATTGAGTTTAATTATATAGCATCCGAAAACCCGGAAGTAGTCAATAATGGCCACACTATTCAAGTGAATTACCCGGCTGGCAGCTATGTTGTGTTAAGCGGTAAACGTTTCGATTTATTGCAATTTCATTTTCATTCCCCCAGTGAAAATCAGATTGAGGGTGAGCACGCAAATATGGTTGCGCATTTAGTGCATAAGGCAGCAGATGGTCAGCTAGCGGTAGTGGCGATATTGTTTGATGTGAGCAGTGTTGAAAATTCTGCGCTTGCACAGGTGTGGGAAGTGATGCCAACCTTGCAAGGGAATGCCAATGTGGCTGGTGTTTTTGATATCAACGCGTTATTACCTGATGACAAGGGATATTATAATTTTTCAGGTTCATTGACGACGCCGCCTTGCTCAGAAAATGTTAACTGGAATGTATTGAGTACACGTGTGGAGGTTTCATCGGCTCAGATTAATGCATTTACGAGTATCTTTCCGCTGAGTATTCGTCCCGTGCAAGCATTGAATGGTCGTATGATAGGTGCGTTTTGATAGTAAATGATTGGTTAAAGAGGTCGATACATTCATAAGGTCACTATTGGATGAATGTTACAATGTCAAAACCTATGATAAAAAAAGACCCCATGTATCAATTATTACGCGAGGGTAAGATCGAAGAGTTTAATTTGCGCAAATCCGATGGCAACAAATTAGACTTTGTTAACTGTGATTTCAGAGCTTTGGATTTACAGGGCTTAGACGCGCAAGGCTTGGATTTCTCAGGTTCTTATTTTCACCTCACTGACTTACGCGGGGTGGATTTGAGTCAAGCGAAGATGAATGGGGCAAGCATCCATGATGCAAAAATATCCGGCGTATACTTTCCGGTGGAACTCAGTTCTGATGAGATAACGATGTCACTCATCCGCGGCACACGCATGCGTTATGGTTGTTAGGGTGTGTTGTCAACTGAGTTAGCCAGTTATAAACCTAGGGAAAATACTGTTGCCAATCAAATGTGGCATTGCCAACGGCGAAAAAATCTGGGTTTAGTAAGGAGTCTTTGCGGTTATAACGCAGTGGATTAAGCTGAGTATCTATAATTTGCCCGCCTGCTTGTTCAACGATTATTTGCGCGGCCGCAGTATCCCATTCAGAAGTAGGGCCAAAACGCGGATATATATCCGCGTTTCCTTCGGCGACTAAACAGCTCTTCAACGAGCTACCCATGGTTATTTTCTTGTAATTCCCTAGCTTAGTCATGAAAGTTATCAGTTTTTCTTCGCCGGGTGAGCCACTTCCCGCAACGGTAAAATTTTCACTGCATGTATTCTTGTTGGTTTTTATTTTCTGTTTCGTCAATTTATCGGTTTGTTTATAGGCAGGGCTGTTTTTGCATGCGAAATAGCAAGTATTGGTCGTAGGCGCATAGATGACGCCAAGTACCGGCGTATTATTTTCGATCAGTGCGATGTTAACGGTAAATTCTCCCGTTTTTTTGATGAACTCGCGAGTTCCATCCAGTGGGTCAACCAGCCAATATCTCGACCAAGTTTTGCGCTCAGCATAAGGGGGTATGTTTGATTCCTCGGAAAGTATAGGGATATTGGGTGTGAGTTTTTTTAATCCAAATTCAATGGCATCGTGAGCTGCAAAATCGGCGGTAGTTACCGGGGTATGATCGGGTTTTTGGGTGATAGTGAAATTGGAGTTGTATAAGTTAAGAATTTCATCGCCAGCTAAGTGGGTAATGTCGATAACGGGAGACAATAAATCAGTTAATGTTTGTGTCATTTAAGCACCTGAAACCCATAATAGTATCCATTCTACTCGATTATTCAGTGCTTGTAATCTATACCCATAACGATTGAGACTTCGCCAGCTTGGTCGAGCGGTGGCGCTTGTACATATTTCTGTTGTGTGAATCTGAGATGGTTAGCGCATGGCTAGTTTTTCTCGCGTCATAAATAATGCAGCAATGCTGCGTGCTTCGGTGCATTCTTCGTGTTCGAGTAATTCATTTATTTGACTGAGCTTCCAGGGAATGACTTCGATGTCTTCTGGTTCATCGCCTTCAGCAGGGCTTACATATAAATCTTGTGCAAGAATAATATGGGTTACGTGGCTTTGATATCCCGGAGCAATGGTGACGGACTGGAGCAAACTTAGTTTGTTTGATGCATAGCCGGTCTCTTCTTGGATTTCTCGATTGGCTGCTTCAAACATGGTTTCACCAGGGTCTATTTTTCCCTTAGGTAGCGCGAGTTCATAGCGATCAACACCCGCTGCATATTCGCGGATCAATAATGTTGTCGTATTGTCAAGCATAGGCACAATCAGCACCGCGCCGTTACCCGAGCTTTTTAAGCGCTCGTATTCCACTTCGGTTCCATTAGCAAACCTAAGATTAACTTGCTCGATATGAAACAAACGTGTTTTAGCGAGTGTTTTTAATCCGAGTACGGCGGGGGTTTTTCTATGTGATTTATTCATAACCTACAACTAGAAGGGTTTAACTACAACAAAAATGATGATAGCTATTCCAAGTATCGCTGCAATTTCGTTATACCAGCGATAGAATACATGGCTGCGAGTATTTTTATTGATGCTAAACTCGCGCATTATTTTTTTTGTATGGAAGTGAAAACCCAGTAATAAAAAGACACACAAAAGTTTAGCGTACAACCAGCCATCACTCGCATAAGTTGACCACGCATAGCCGAATAACATCCATAAACCAAAAACTAGGCTACCCACCATGCCAAAGCTCATCATCGCATAAAGTCTGCGTTCCATGATTTTAAAACGTTCATTGCCAATCTCATCGGTGGTATCAGCGTGGTAGACAAACAAGCGTGGTAGATACAGCAAGCCCGCGAACCAAGAGATCACAAAAAAAACGTGTAGCGCTTTTACCCAGAGCATAACATTCCTGTTGGTTAATTAAATATTGATTTTTTGCTGTGACTCTATATCTTCCCGAGTAATAATACCAAGTATTTTCACGGGTTTAGAGGACGATTGTATATAGACTGCCTCAGCTGAGGTTTGTTCTATTGTTTCAAATGCGTCTTGCATCGATGCTTGCGACAAAATACCTGCGGCGTCAATGCGCAGAGCGGGAATCTCATCAAGCTGGATTTCCGGTTGTTGACTCTCGCGTAAATAGCGTTGTATATCGATGGCTGGTAACAATGTTCTTATTGCGTGATCACTGTCAATTAATACCCATTTCGGGTTTTTTTTGAGTGAATCACTCACTATTTTGCGGTTCGCTACTTTGGGCAAGACGATAAACTCCTTGTTCATGGTGCTAGCGACACCAATTCGCCGTAATGCCTGAGCAATGGGGTTGTTTTTATAGTCCAGTCCTCTAATGCGCAACAAAGAACGGAAAATAGAGGGTTGTTTTAGGATCTCGTTGCAGGTCAAATTTGCGACTGCGATGGCGAGTAAAGCCGGAAAAATAATATGTGCGCTTAATGTAAGTTCGAATATTGCAATTAACGCCGCTAATGGCGCTTGTAAAGTAGCTCCCATCATTGCGCCCATTCCAATAATCGCGAATAAGCTGATATGCACGGTTTCTTCTGTGGTGAATAAACCGAAAACTTGGCCTAACGCAGCCCCCAGGGTCGCACCCAGGAAAATACAAGGGCCGATTAATCCACCGGGTAGGCCGAGCCCAAGTCCGGCCGTGGTCGCTAATAATTTAATCACGACAATAATCACTAAAGCGAGAAATGTATATTGGCCCAATATGGCCGATTCAACCGTGTCATAACCCATGCTCATGATTTCAGGTACAAATAACGCGCAAACGCCAACAATAATGCCACCCAAAGTCATGCGTTTCCATATGGGTTGATCGATGGCTGTATTGGAAAATCGAAGTAACAAGCGGATGTATACAGAGGCGAACAAACCAATCAGTAAGCCCATCAGGATAATCCACGGAAAATGTCCATGGGTGACCAGGTCAATTTCGGGTACTATGAAAACACTGGCATCCCCAAAAACGGCGCGACTGAGTAAGGTGGCAGTCACTGCCGCAAGAATGATGGGTATTAAGCTCGCGAGTGTATACTCTAATAGAATCACTTCAACCACAAAAATAACACCTGCGAGAGGGGTGTTGAACGAAGCAGCGATGCCGGCAGCGATGCCGCAAGCGACCAAGGTTCGGATAGCATTATTTGGCAAGTGTAACCACAGTCCCAAGAGGCTACCGCTGGCAGCGCCCAGATGAATAGACGGTCCTTCCCTGCCCACAGAATGACCGCTTATCAGAGAAACGGCTGCCCCAACAAATTGCGCAAGCGCATTACGTAACGGAAAATGCCCTTGATGATAATCCAGTCTTTCGATGGTGTGGACAACGCCTATTGCACGTGTGTTCGCCGACAATGCCTGAAATAGCCAGCCGAGTAACAAGGCCCCCGCGACCGGGAGTAGAAATCTCGCCCAAAACGGCAAAGACTCATAACCCTCAATACTGCCATCGGGTAACAATTGCTGTTGCATGACTTCAATACTGAGACGTAGCGCAATAATAACCAAGCCAGCCAGCACACCCGTAATAACGCCAAAAATAGATAGGAGTAACAGGTGTTTATTGGCATGGGAAAGTTGATAACGAATATTGTCTAGCATATAAGCAGATCTTAGTAGGCTTTCATAAAAATAGGTATAGAAACTACATTGTCGCTCAGCTTATCGCTCACCTGAAGCACTCGTTGCAAAAAAAGTATGAATATATTGACGGTGTATTGAGTAACGACATTCCGCCACGCGTTCTTGTGCCTAAAACAATTGAGGGTGGATTACCCGTATTTGCTACAATCATGCTCTTTTGGTTAGCGATGACATGACGGAGTATTTTCAAGCCTGGGTTACCGAATACGGCTTATGGGGATTGTTTGCGAGTGCCTTTTTAGCATCAACGCTAATTCCCGGTGGGTCTGAACTCGCTTTATTATACCTTTCTAACGAAGCGGTTTTTAGCGCTCAGAGTTTGTTAATGACTGCGACTATGGGCAATACCTTAGGAGGAATGAGCTCATGGTTGATTGGGTGGTTTTTATCCTCAAAAACCTTAGATGAAATAAAATACCGTCCAGCCTTGGTGCGAATACAACGTTGGGGGGCGCCAGTTTTGCTATTTTCCTGGTTGCCTTTGATTGGGGATCCGCTGTGTGTGGTTGCGGGGTGGTTGCGCTTAGGGTTTATTAAGTCTTTGTTTTTCATTGGGCTGGGAAAATTTCTACGGTATGTTGTGGTTTTATCGTTAATATAATTTGTGACTACTCAGCGTAATTTTTACGTTAAAAAGTGCTGAGGTCTTGTCAATGTCCGATAAGCTTAAGCGGCAATGTGAATATAAAAAATGACAGTATTAAAATTAAGTATTAATGACAATGGGCGGGATTTTGTGGTGGGTGATATCCACGGCCATTTTTCATTATTCGAGCAATTACTGGCAGAGATAGCATTCGATCCTGAGGTGGATAGGATGCTAAGTGTTGGAGACCTTATTGATCGTGGGCCAGAGAGTCAGCGTGCTTTGGAGTTTCTGCAACAACCTTGGTTTCACTCAGTCAGAGGGAATCATGAAGCAATGTTACTGGCGTCTTGTGATATGAATCTAGAAATTCATGAGGTTTGGATGCGTAACGGAGGACGCTGGGCGGAAGACCTCGATGCACCTACGTTGGACGAATTCAAAGAGGCCTATGCTGACCTACCCTATTTGATCCAAGTTGCAACGCCTTTTGGATTAGTAGGTATTGCACATGCAGATATACCGCCTGATTTATTTAATTGGCCGAAGTTGGTCAAAAAAATCGAAAACCAAAAAATAGCCGAGCGTCAATTACAGACATTACTTTGGTCACGAGAAAGTTATAGAAAACAAAAAATGATGTCCTTATATCCGGGTTCTGATCATGAGCCTGTGGTAAAAAATGTACATAAAGTCTATCTAGGCCATAGCATTGTTAATCAGGCCACCTTGTTTGGTAATCTGTTTTTTATTGATACCGGCGCTTATATCGATGGTTTTCTTACCGCGGTAGATTTAACTTCCGAAGAGGTGATTTCTATTCCTGCATTAAATTTTGATTCCGTCATTTTAGATTAGGGAATATCGACCCTAGGATTCCATCAATACTGCTTGCGAATTCTTTTCTGGGTGGCGTTTAGCAGGCAGGGGTAATGGCTTGTTCGTGGTGAGCCTGCGACACCCCGGCCCGCGGATTAAGCTAGTTCCGCCAGTATGTGGACTCACTTGTATTTGTGTGCTAATGCGTTCCTGGAGAGTGGGTACATGTGATATGACGCCGATTAGCTTACCATTTTGCTGTAGACCGGCGAGCGCTTCTAATGCAGTGTCCAGTGCTTCTTCATCTAAGGAGCCAAAACCCTCGTCCAGAAATAACGAGTCAACGCGGACATTTTTACTCGCCATGTGAGACAAGCCCAGCGCTAAGGAAAGACTAACAATAAAGCTTTCACCACCGGACAGGTTTTTAATCGAACGAATTTTAGCGGCTTGATAATTGTCGATGATGCTGAGTTCTAATGGCTGTGTATTGTCTCTTATCAGAAGATAGCGATCTGTCATTTTTTGCAGTTGGCGGTTGGCATGGCCAAGCATCATTTCGAGGGTTAGCCCTTGGGCAAAGTTACGATATTTTCTGCCATCTGCGGAACCTATCAGTTCATGCAAGGTGTCCCAGCGCAAACATTCGCGTTTCTGTGCATCGATCGCGATAGCGCGCTCTTGGTGTTTGCATCTCAGGGTTTCATCGTCATTAAGTTGTTGTCTGATGCTACCCATTTCTTGCAACACCTGAGTACGCTTGGCAATGTCTTGTTGCAAAAGGAGGGCAAGTGGTTCGCGGGCCTGATGCTGGGAGAGTTTTTTCTGGCGTTCAGTTTCCAGGTTAGCGGTCTTATCTTGTTGCATTGCATTTAATGCAGAATGATCCACATCCAATTGCTGAGCCTGAAGCACAAGCGTATTGCGTGTTTCTTCAGGTAGGCATGCAGCGAGATAGTCGGTTTCATCGACAAAACCAGATTGAGTCAATTGCGTAAGAAATGTTGCATGCAATATTTTTAGCTCGGTGCCACGTTGTGCAATAGATTTTTCAAGCGCATCCGTTTTGCTTTTTAAGCTGGTAAACTGCTGGGAAGTTGAAGATAATGTGTTGTGCATGTTATCGAGATATTTTTCGTTGTCAGTAATCATCGATGCTAAGTGAGACTCTTCTTGATCGGGAATTTTATCAGCAAACAGAGTGTGTCGTTGTTGCCGAAGTTGATCGCGATCGTGTAGCAAGTTATGTAATAAATCTTGCTGCGTTATGATTTCTTCATTGGCTTGCAGGATAATTTCGGTCTGATGTTTGATTTGCAACTCCAATGTCGATATCTCTTGCTCAAGTTCGGTATATTTTTTGTGCTTAACAAGCCATTGTTCTCGGCGCGCAGCTAACTCAGTCTGAATTCGATCGATGGCGTCTGCGTCTAAGTGGCTAATGCCATAGGGTGTTAGATGACTCAAGGTATCTTGCTGTGTTTTTTCTAATTGAATAAGGATTTCCGTTAATTCTTTGTCTGCTTGCTTGCAGCTTTGTTCTGCGGTTTCGTTTTGATGTTTGGCTATTTGAACGTTTCGCTCGGCGTGAATAAGCTCTGCATTTGATTTTTCCAATGATTCACGGAAAGAATAAATAATGTTTTCGTGCTGTTCTATGAGCTGCAAAGTATTTGATGTTTTATATTGAGTGGCATTGATTTCTTGCAGCAGTTGCGGTAGCTTTGTGGTTAAATCATTGATCGAAATGTCTAACAAAAGCAGTGCAAGTTTTTCCGTTATTTTATTTTCACTCGCAGTATTTTTGTGTTTGATATTTTGTTGTTGAAGGTCAGTGAGTTCTAGAGTTTTTAGCGCTTCTGCGTGCTTTATTTTAAGTTTTGAGATCTTGTTGCTCAGGATTTTAAGTTGAGTTTTTCGTTGTGTGAGCTTGTTCTGGGTTTCTCCCAGGTGCGGGATGTTTTCTTTGGCGAAAGGGTGTTCTAGTGCACCACAAAGTGGACATGCTTCGTTATCTTGAAGTTGTTGTCTGGCATTCTCAAAGCTTAAAATTTTATTGAGCAAAGAGGCTTGGGTTTCTAGTAACTGAATTTCTCGTTCCATGCTTGCATGTGTTCTTGAATATTCGGAAATTTGAGTTGCCAGCATGTTTTTTTCGGCGTCGAGTTGTTGTTGCTGGATATTAAGCGTTAGTGCAATATTATTTGCCTCAGTGAGTATTTTTAGAATTTCGTTAATATCACTGAGTATTGCTTCCTCTTCATTGATCCGAGTTAATTCATCGCGCCAGTCTGTCGTTGTTTTGCCTGCTAAATGCGTATTTAATTCGACTTGTTGCTGAGCGATTTTTTTTTGTATGGTTGCAAGTTCTTGGCTTTTAATTTTTAGTTGATATGTTTGTTCGTTCCAGCGTTGCAAGGATGTTTTTTTCGTTTTTTCAATGCAAGTTATTTCTTTTATCTGCTGCTGATGTTTTTCAGAAAATTCGCGAATTAAATTAAATTTGACGATTAGTCCACTAAGGTTGGCTATTAATTTTTCGTCATTTTGATGGTGGTTAAGGGTTTTTCTAAGCTGAGAAATAGAAGTTTTACATGTATTAAGATGTTTTTTGTTCCTAATTATTTTGCTTTCAATAGAGTTGAGATGTTTCTGGGTTTTCATTATCGTGTTTTTTGTTGCTTCTATTGGTGTTTTTTGTTCGCTCAGCTTGAGGTCTAGTTCGCGAATTTTTCGAATAAGATGCAATGTTTTTTGCTGTTCGATTTTTTTTGTAGTCAAATTTTCTTTTGCCGATTGCAGGTCTTTCTGAGCTTGGATCATGGCAGTTACATGTTGTGGAATTGTTTTTTGATATTCATTAAAACATTGAGTATCGTTTTGTTGCGCTTGATGGAGTGAAATAAACGCAGCATGCTGGCCCGTGAGTTCTAAGGCTAGATTGGCACGCTTGAGTTTTTTTAGCATGGGTTTAAATGCTTCTTGGCGAACCAATAACGCCTGTTTTTTATTTGCTATCTCCGTTAACGATTCTTCAAGCCGCTTCATTCCATCTAGCCAGGTGATGGCCTGGTTATTGTGGTTGATTTTCTTGCTTAGTCCGGCTTCAAACATTGTTTTTTGTTCTAGATTGTTACCTAATTGTTGGCGATCTCGTTTGCTCAGTAGCTGAATTCCGGCAAGTTCGGCGTGCAACTTATCAAGTTTTTTACGTTCTTCAGTGCGAGTCTCATGCGCACGTATGGATATATGACTGTAAATTTCGGTGCCTGTAATTTGCTCCAAAATGGGTGCGCGCTCATTAGGGGGGGCTTGCAGGAATGCCGCAAAACCTCCCTGAGCAAGCAACATAGAACGCGTGAAACGGTCGAAGTTCATGCCGGTTGCTGTTTCAATATGCGCAGATACTCCGCTGCGATTTGTCGCGAGTATTTGACCCGAATCAGCGTTTGCAATTTCATGTTTAGGTGCTTGCAATTCACCCTCTGGGTTTTTGCGTGCGCGATGTTGACTCCAGTGACAACGAAAACACCCTGCTTGAGTCGTAAAACTGACTTCGGCAAAACATTCGCCCGTTTGCTGTGACATAATTTCATTGGTGTTTTTGCTTATCTTATTGAGACGTGGAGTACGAGCATAAAGCGCGAGACAGATAGCATCGAGGATGGTAGATTTTCCTGCGCCGGTTGGCCCGGTAATCGCAAAAATACCATCGGATAAAAACGCAGGATGGGTTAAATCAATTTCCCATTCGCCAACGAGTGAATTCAAATTTTTAAATCGTAACTGGAGTATTCGCATGCTTTGTATTTTTAATCTCCATGGATATCTTCTTCTTGTAGAGATTTAATAATCTCTTGGTACGCCGTTAATAACTCAGTTCGTTGTTCCTTGGGTATTTGCTGCTCATCCAGGCAGCGCTCGAATACATCGATGGGATTTAAGTCGTCAAGTGTTTCATCCTCTTGAATGCGGTTTAGCACACTGTTTGCTACGCGATTATTCTTAACCCGCAGAATTTCCATAGAGGCATCAATCATTAATTCATCGAATTGCTTGGTTAAATCAGCGGATATTTCCTCGCCCGTATAAATAACTTCTAACCAAGCTTGGCTGTGCTGTGAGGCTAGCTCAAGAAGTCGTGAAGAAATTTCTATGATACTGCCTTGTAAACGTTCTAGTGGTTGGAAAATGGGTATATTGATGAGAGAAATATTTGCCTTGCGTTGGCTGAATTCGACGCGGCAAATGCTTTTTGTTTGGCCTGCCTCGCCGAAGCTCATGGCCAGAGGTGACCCACTATAACGCATGGTTTCGGAGCCATGAACCTTCTGCGGAACGTGTAAATGGCCGAGCGCAAGATAGTCAATGCAATTTGGAAAAATGGCAGAAGTCACTTGCGCGAGTGAACCAATATATAGCTCGCGCACGCCGTCGCCATCGATGGTTTGTCCGCCTGCGGTAAACAGATGTCCGGTAGCGATAATCGGGATAGCGGCGTTCAACGCCTGGCGTTGTTGCTCTGCAAGTTCACAAACCTTGGAATAGTGCGAGCGAATACCCGCGATAAGTTTGCGTTCTTTATCTTCGATGCTTTCTCCCGCTTCTACGGCACGAATATCGCGGTCGCGCAAATAGGGTACGGCACAAACAAGTGCTTCAGGTAGATTGTTCGAGTCACGCAAGAGCAGTACTTCATCATCTAGGTTTTCGCTGACTGCGCCAATGACATGAACATTGAGCACCCGCAACAACTCTCTAGGAGCATTTAAGAAAGTCGGTGAATCATGGTTTCCAGCGATTACGATGACATGGCGACATGCTGAAGCTGCTACGCGACATAGAAATTTGTAATAAAGTGCCTGTGCGCGATTACTTGGCGAGGTGGTATCAAAGATATCCCCGGCTACAATCAGTGCGTCTGCGCGTTCTTGAACAATGGTCTCTGCCAACCAGTCGAGAAAAGCTGAAAATTCGTCATAGCGTTTTCGGCCATAAAGTAAACGACCAAGGTGCCAGTCTGAGGTGTGGAGGATTTTCATGGAGTCACAATTTTTCGGATATATACCCGTGGCGTTTAAGATTTAGGTTTCTAGGGAATCTCTGATATAAGTCATTCTGCGAGCGTAAGCTGCACTTTTTTGTTTCAATTTGCCTTATTTTCATCTCATTATCCAACTTAATCAGAGACTGGCAGTGTACTAGGGTGCGGCATATTCATTTCATGGCGAGGCATTATCCTAGATTCCGCAGTTGATCGCTTCGAAAAGGCGCTATGTGCATGAACACATTAACTATTTGATCTCACCGATTGGGTGAGTCGCTACGGCCTGTATAGCGCCTTGCATTTTGCGTCTGGCTGCGTTGCGAATCGTCGCAATAGACCGGCTATTCCTCCTCCTCGCGCCTTGCCAGACACCCAATGCAAAACACTCTACCGGCCGGCCGTTCAACTACGGATTCTAGGATTATGATAAATAATAGCCGGATATTGAGAGCAATTCTAACACAGCCACGGAATGATGAGGGCGTACAATAAGGCCGAAATCTCAATCACCATGGAGATATAAACCCAGAAATTGAGCTGATGGCGTAGTGCGCTCATCCTCTGGGTGAATTCGACAAACAAGCTCATTCGTTTTCTCATCAATCGCTTAACGATATCTCATAGCGGTTAACTGCGGAATCTAGGTTCAATCGGTGTATGGCCTGTCAAAAACGAAATAGATGTCTGCTAGTCGTCTCGATGCGCATATTGTGATAGCCAGCATGTTAGAATACCGGTTTCCCAAATAACCCTCAAAATAGTAATATTCCTAAATATGCGCATTAGAGAAATCCCCTATAATTACACATCTTTTTCGGATCGAGAGATCACCATTCGGTTCCTGGGTAAGCAGGCTTGGGATATATTAAATGAGCTAAGGATAAGTCGGCGCACTGGGCGTTCAGCGCGCATGTTATTTGAAGTGCTTGGTGACATGTGGGTGATTAATCGGAATCCTTATATTCAGGATGATTTGTTAGAGAATAAAAAACGCCAAGCATCGCTGATTCATGCCTTGCATCATCGTGTGGATCAAATTATAGAGCGCTCAGAAGGTAATGCAAAAACTCTATTGCTCACCGAGCTGGCGAAAAAATCCATCGCCGAATTTGAAGATTGGTTTGGCAAGCAACAAGAGCTAAGGCACAAGGTTGCGCGTCGACTTTCTAAGATTACACGTAAAGATAATATCGATTTTGGTGGTTTGGCGAAAGTATCGCATGTAACGGATGCGACGGATTGGCGGGTGGAGTTTCCTTTTGTGGTGATTATGCCCGATACAGAATCGGAGTTAGCCCATATTGTGCAAGCTTGTATTGATCTAAGTCTTACCATCATACCGCGTGGTGGTGGCACCGGATATACCGGTGGTGCGATTCCCTTGTATCCCAATACTGCGGTGATCAATACCGAGAAGATTGAAACCCTGGGTTCCGTGAAGATGCGTAAGTTAGAAGGTGTTGCGCCGCAAGTAGCGACTGTTTTTGCGGGCGCAGGTGTGGTGACTCGCCGGGTTGCTGAGGTTGCAGAGACCGCGGGATTTGTTTTTGCGGTAGACCCTACTTCGCAAGATGCATCGACGATAGGTGGCAATATCGCAATGAATGCCGGTGGGAAAAAAGCAGTGTTATGGGGTACTACCCTCGATAATCTCATCTCGTGGAAAATGGTCACCCCGGATGCTCATTGGATGAATGTCGAAAGAATAAATCATAATTTGGGAAAAATTCACGAGCAAAAACGAGTTACATTTAAAATTACAGAATTTCAAGCCGATGGCAAAACACAGATAGGCGAAGCAAAAATATTAGCAATACCGGGAGCCGGATTTCGCAAGCTTGGTTTGGGCAAAGATGTGACCGATAAATTTTTGGGCGGCCTACCTGGAGTGCAAAAAGAAGGCTGTGATGGATTAATTACATCGGCTGTGTTTTTGTTGCACAAAATGCCGCAGTACACCAGAACGGTGTGCCTTGAGTTTTTTGGTTTTGATTTGCATAAGGCGGTACCCGCTATCGTAGAAATAAATGATTATCTCGATGCTGCGGATAGCGTTGTTTTGGCTGGCTTAGAACACCTCGATGATCGGTATGTGAACGCGGTGAAATATACCAGCAAGGCAGCACGCAGAGAACGCCCCAAAATGGTTTTGCTAGCAGATATAGCGGGCGAAGATGAAGATAAGGTGGCCGCAGCTTGTGCAGCGGTTGTACGCATGGCGAATAAACGAGATGGTGAAGGTTTTATTGCCGTGAGTCAGGAAGCTCGACGGCGTTTTTGGGAAGACCGCACCCGCACCGCTGCAATAGCTGCGCATACGAATGCATTTAAAATTAACGAAGATGTGGTTATCCCGTTGCCCCGGCTGGCAGAATACACCGAAGGCATTGAGCGTATCAATATCGAGCAATCAATAAAAAATAAATTGGCGATTGCTGAGCAGGTTCGATTTTTTTTATCTGCGGACTGGTGTGATCTTTTTTCAACACCGCTCTACGAGCAGAATGACGGAAATGAAGTTGTTTATGCGGGGAAAAAAATAGCAGCACAATCATTAATCGATGGCGTCACCCAGTATTGGCAAACAATTCTGAAAAAGTTGGATGAGTTAGCACGCGATAATATCGAATTGTTAACCCAAGACTTGCAACAAAAGATACAAGAAAATGATTTGATATTGAACTTGTTATTACGCAGAGATTTAAAGATATCTTATCGCAGTGCAATAGAGCAACCACTAAAAGAAATATTTTCTGGTAGAGATCTCGAGGTGATACATGATCGCTTAGATCAAATACACAAAAAAACACGGGAAAGCCGTCTGTTTGTAGCGACCCATATGCATGCGGGTGATGGCAATGTGCACACGAATATTCCTGTGCATTCGAGCAATTATGCGATGCTAAAAGAAGCGGATCATATTGTTGACCAAGTAATGGCTTTAGCGCTTGGTTTGGGTGGGGTTATTTCTGGCGAACATGGTATTGGGATCACCAAAATACAATATCTTGGGGATGCTGAAATTGCGAAATTTACCCAGTATAAAAACAAGATTGATCCACAAGGACGGTTTAATAAAGGCAAGCTGCTCCAAGGTTCGGGCTTAGATAATGCGTATACACCCTCGTTACAATTGGTACAGCAAGAAGCGCTCATTCTAGAAGAAAGTGAGCTTGGCTTATTGAATAATGAAATCAAAAATTGCTTGCGCTGTGGAAAATGCAAACCTGTATGCACCACGCATATTCCGCGTGCCAATTTATTATATTCTCCACGCAATAAAATATTAGGAACCAGTCTCATATTAGAGGCATTTTTATATGAAGAGCAAACACGACGAGGTTTGTCGATCAAACATTTTGAAGAAATGAATGATATTGCAGACCATTGCACGGTTTGCCATAAGTGCTTAACGCCTTGCCCGGTAGATATCGATTTCGGTGATGTGACCATCCGTATGCGAAATATTTTAAATGCGCGTGGACAAAAAAAATCAAATCTAGGTACTCAGCTGTCCATGGCATTTTTAAATGTGACGGATCCGGCAACGATTAAATTGATGCGTAAAGGGCTTATTGAATGGGGTTTTAAGCTGCAACGCGTGGGATATTTCGCAGCAAAGCGCTTGGGTTTATTGCCGCAAAAAAGGATACCAGAATCTACCGCCGGAAAACCTGAGCTTAAAACCCAGGTTATCAATTTTATTAAGCGGCCATTGCCATCCAGTGTTCCATCAAAAACTACACGTGCCTTGCTCAATATCGAAGATACAAAAACCATCCCAATTTTGCGTGACCCGCATAAAATTAATGAAGAATCGGATGCTATATTTTATTTTCCGGGTTGTGGTTCGGAGCGATTATTCAGCCAAGTTGCACTAGCAACCCTCGCGATGTTATATGCAACGGGTGTGCAAACGGTGTTACCCCCCGGATATTTATGTTGCGGTTATCCGCAAACATCGGGTGGTGATGAAGTAAAAGGTAAAAAAATATCGACTGACAATCGAGTATTGTTTCATCGTATTGCAAATACGCTGAATTATTTAGATATTAAAACGGTTATCGTCTCATGTGGAACTTGCATGGATCAGTTATTGAAATACGAGTTTGAGAAGATATTTCCAGGATGTCGTTTACTGGATATCCACGAGTACTTGTATGAAAAAAATGTTTCGCTTGCAACTATGGAAGGCGTGAAAAATGGGGGTGCTATGCAGTATTTATATCACGATCCTTGCCATACACCTTTTAAAACACATAATCCTATTGATACGAGTCAGGCATTATTGGGGGCGAATGTTATACTCTCGGATCGTTGTTGTGGCGAGGCAGGAACGTTTGCCGTAGCCAGGCCTGATATAGCAAGCCAGGTTAGGTTTAGAAAAAAAGAAGAGTTAAAAAAAGACATCGATGAATTAAAGAGCAAAAATACTGCATCGAGTGGCAATATTAAAATACTCACTTCTTGCCCAGCTTGTGTGCAAGGTTTATCGAGATACTCCGATGATGTCGTGGTCGATGGTTTATTAACAACAGATTATATTGTCGTCGAGCTTGCGCATAAATACTTAGGCGATGACTGGCAGATGAAGTTTGTTGATGACGCGATTAATGGAGGCATTGAAAATGTTTTGCTATAAAACCGGGGGCGTTTGTTATGTCTGATTTAGTGAGGTTTGGAGTCTCCATTGATGAGGATTTGCTCGCTCATTTTGACAAGCTGATATCAAAACGTGGCTATAAAAATAGATCCGAAGCCATAAGAGATTTAATTCGTGAACACATGGTCGATGAAGAATGGCATTCGGACAAGGAAACGGTAGGTACTATCACCATGGTTTATGATCACCATACACGTGACCTATCTGCCAAGCTAACCCATCTTCAGCATTCCTTCACTGGAGAAATAATTTCGTTGCTACATGTTCACTTAGATCACAATAATTGCCTCGAAGTGCTGGTGGTAAAGGGTAAGGGAAGTGTCTTGCAAGGTCTTGCAGATCAATTAGTCAGTGTGCGAGGTGTTAAGCATGGTAAGTTAACAATGACAACGACCGGCGAGATAATGCCCTCATCAATTGGTGATCATTCGCATCCACAAGGTGAACATTCGCATTAGGCTCAACCGAACCCAATAAATGATACGGTTGATGTTGGGCAGGGTGTTTTAAAGTTGAGCTTCATTCTTTTGAGTGAGGTGTCTGTTTCTTTTTATTGCGTTTTATTTTGTACTTGAGCAAAAAATAAAACGCAATAATAGAGAGCACGCCACCCACCCACAAAACCTCTATTACCCATAATATGCTCTCCATATTTGTATGCATCCAGGCATCTATATTCATGCTTGTTTCCTAGGCAATAAAAAATCAGGTGTGGGTGTTTGGATTTGCATTTTCCCAGTTGTCTAATAATTTTTCCAATTCAATGATGCTCACTGGTTTGGCAATGAAGTTGTCCATGCCAATCGCTAAGCAGCGGCCTTTCTCCGAGATCTCAGCATTTGCGGTAATTGCTATGATTGTGATGGCTTTTCCATTTGTTTGTTCATGGCGTCGAATTTTCGCAGTGAGTTCGTAACCATTCATTGTAGGCATATTAATATCGGTAAGCAAGATATCGTAATGATTGGATTGCCACAATTCATAGGCTTCAACGCCGTTGTTAGCAAAAGTAACGGAATCATATCCTATGTATTTAAGTTGTTTACGCATTACTAGCTGATTAACCGCATTATCTTCAGCAACAAGTATTTGAGCATGGCGTAATTTTGCGGCATATTCTCTGGTCGAATTTGATGCTTTGGGCAATGCTGGGTTTTCAGTAGAACAATAGGTATGTTTAGGATTTATACTGAGACCGATATCAATCCAAAAGGTACTGCCCACCCCGGGTGTACTGGCGAAGTCCAGACTTCCATCCATTAGCTCCATGATTTGTTTAGATATCATGAGTCCAATTCCGGAACCTTCTATTTTACTTTGCTCAGCGCCTAGTCGCTCAAAGGCATGAAAAATTTTACGTTGGTTTTCTAGCATTATTCCTGGCCCAGTATCGGTAATGTTAACGCGTAAACGCGAACCCTTCGTAACTTGGCACTGAATGCTAATTTTGCCATTTGGAGAATTGTATTTTACCGCGTTAGATAGCAGATTTAGCAAGACCTGTTTGAGTCGCAAAGGGTCGGCTGAAATACTGCAATTGACACAGCTATCAATATTAAAATCAATGCACAGATTATGATCTTTTAGCGCGGGTGTGATGAGTGACTTGCATTCATTAAGCAGGTTCGTTATATCTATATTTTTTTTTGATATTTTAATTTTTCCTGCTTCGACGATTGCGAGATCTAATAAATCATTGATTAATGCAACAAGATGTTCTCCCGCTTTGGTGATCTCGTAGGCTTGTGCAAGTTGATCTTCACTAAGTGTTTCATCAAGCTCAAGGAGTCTAGAAAAACCAATAACCGCATTTAACGGGGTTCTCAATTCGTGGCTTATTCGGGTAATAAACTCGGTTTTGGTTTGATTAGCCTTTTCGGCGGATTCCTTTGCTTTTAACATTTTTGTTTCAGCGATTTTGCGCTCTGTAATATTTTCGCATATTCCCATTAGGCTAACGATATTATTATCTTTGTCTTTTATTGCGCTCGCTGATAAGTGTATAAAAAAGCATGAGCCATCACTACGCGCTGCTTCTAGCTCACCTGCCCATGATCCTTTTTGGGTGACGGAGTTATGTATCTCCCTAACTTTTTGTGGATTTTTCAGCAATATGCCGGTAGCTTGTCCAATGATCTCGTCTTTGTTATTTAGGTCCCATTGGCTTAACATCGATGGGTTGGCATAAGTGATTATTCCGTTATTATCGATAACCAGAATGGCATTGAGTGCAGATTCCAACGCAGCATCTTTAATCAGAAGTTCTCGGTCTTTTTCCTTTTGATCGCTAAGGTCTCTGGTTATTGCGGTAAAGGTTGGGTTAGGGGAACTTTCTGTGACATCGATTGCAAGCTCCAACGGGAAATGTGCGCCACCTTTTTTTGTGCCGATTAGCTCATGCCTGCTTCCTCGGCTTTTGGGTTCATAGAGATCTGACAATGGAGCATGTTGCTGATCTTGCTGCTTGCCGCAGATAAGTGTTCCGATGTTTGAATTCACAATCTCTGAGCATTGATAACCGAAAATTGATTCCGCCGCTGAGTTCATTGATTGTATGGAACCGGATGCATCATAGGTAATAATACCTTCAGCCACCGTATTCATTAGAACCCTTGCCCTCTCTTCACTTTCTGTTTGCTGTTTTTGGCGTGATAGCGCAAGATAAAACTGGGTTAAGGCAGCACCAAATAACGTGACTAAGCTGAGCAAAATGACCGTTAGTGCAATATATTTTTTTTCTTCATTTAGCGCATGATAAGCATCAGATTTTGTTATTTCGATGGCAATCCCCATCGCAAGATCTCCATCCCAAAGAGATATTCCAATAACGGGTTTATTGCGATAGTTTGTATATTCCAACAGTTTTTCGACGTTTGTTTTTATTTTATTTGCTATATTGACTTGTAAGTTAAGCACGGGATTTGAGTCATTGATATCGCCTGAGAAATTATGCTGAGTTGCTCCATTTAAAGAGTCGCTTAGCAGTATTCCTTTTTCATCGTAGGCATAAATTTCTTCAAAAATACTCGTTTTTCTTGATTTAAAAAAAGTGTTGAATTTATTTTTAGGATCAATACGAAAGGTGAAAATCGCAATAACTTTATTATGCTCATCAAAAATTGGTGCGCCAACAAATATCGTGGGCAAACCAATTTTTTCGATGCCGTCGCCGTCCGTCAGCATGACATCCGAGCTTAACGGTAAACTGATGGCGGTTTTTCCAGACCAGACTTTGTGCATAAATAGGGGTTGGTTTGCAAGTAGGCTTGCAATACCAATATTTTGATCTCTACTTGACGCGAGATTTATATTTTCTGGCCCGATAATGAAATATCCCAGATGGCCCGTATTGCTAATCACCGGATGCAACCATTGTCGCAGCGCTTTTTGCGCCGGGCTTGAAATGAGCTTGGCAGTAGAATGTCTTAATTTTAATAACTTGTTAGCGGTTTGTATGATAAGTGCTTCATTGGCCCAGCGTTGAGTATCGTGCTTTTTTTCATTCGCCCAGGATATTAGTGCATGATGAGTTTTCTTCAGTTTAGAATGGAGGTGTTTATTGAGAAGAAGCTGCTCATCGAGGGTTATTCTTTGTTGATAAAACCATGCGGCGGCGGCAAAAACAGCGATGGTGAGTAGCGAAGTGATAATCAGTGATTTTTGAATTGTATTCATTTATTGGGCTTGTTGTCTGGATAGCTAGGTTTTAGCTGCTATGTGTCGGTACTCAACCGAAAAATCACTCACAAAATCAAATTGCTAAACATAATTTCGCAAAAATAAGAAATATTTGGGCTATTTGTCAGATGTTATCGGGTATCGCGTAGGTTTACTTGAGGAGCCTCTGATGAAGTGAGATAGTGGGATGAAAACAAGGAAAATTGAAACGAAAAAGCGCAACTTACGCGAGTAAATATGCATTTTCAGTTTTAATTTAACGCAGTTTATGCTCGCTAGATGACTCGATCAGAGATTCCTTAAGACTATTGTTATTCTGCGGGCCGTTCAACTGCGGATTCTAGGTTAAAGGCCCTAAAGATTGCATTGGGTATAACCGATAGCTCTGTACCGCTAGGGAGCCTCTGATTAAGTGAGGTAGTGAGATGAAAACAACGAAAATTGAAACGAAAAAGCGCAGTTTACTCGAGTAAATGTGCATTTTGAGTTTCAATTTAATGCGTTTACGCTCGCCAGATGGACTTAATCAGAGGTTCCTTAAACGACTCAAGTAGATATTTTCTAGGACTAATCATATTTAATATTTAAAAAATGAGCAATATTAATGAGGTCATATTCATTGGAGTTTTTGTATGAAATTTTTTGCTAACCTAAATATAAAAATAAAGCTTGCATTGATTGCATCGTTCCCTATTCTCGGGCTACTGTTTTTTTCCATCAGCGATTCTATAGACAAATATAAAATCAAGAATGAAATGAATGAAGTACTGCAAGTGGTGAATATGGCGGTACAAGCAAGTAATCTTGTGCATGAGCTGCAACGCGAGCGAGGTATGTCGGCAGGGTATATTGGCAGCAATGGCAGTAAGTTTGGACAAAAACTGAATGAACAACATCAACAAACAGACAAACGATTTGGCCAGCTAAAGGAACTTTTGCTGAAATTTGATTACGCTATACTGTCAGTGAAAGCTCAACAAGAATTAAACCATGCGTTAGTCGAACTCAATACCTTGTCTGACATGAGACGCTCAATTGAGGCATTGCAAACGAGTTTATCGGGTGCGGTATCTTATTATACTAAGATCAATGCCTTATTAATAGATACGATAGAGGATGTTCCCCGGGCAAGTACCAACGCCGGGATTACGGTGGAATCTCGGGCATTTGCCGATTTTGTCGAAGCGAAAGAGCGCGCGGGTATTGAACGAGCAGTTCTTAGTAACGCGTTTTCAAAAAATGAATTTGGCGAGGGTGGTTTCCAAAAACTGATAACCCTGGTAACCATTCAAGAGATATATTTGAAGTCGTTTGAAAAATTTTCAGCTACTCAGCAAGTAGAATTTTTCAAAAAAACATTTTCTGGTGGGGTTATTGAAGAAACTGAGAAAATGCGCCAAGCAGCGATTGCCAGCAATCAAAAATCCGATCTCATTAATGAACTGCGTTCAAAAATTGGCTATGGTGGACTCATTCATTTATTTAAAAACTATGTATTACGCGGACGGGACAAAGATTTAAAGAAATTTCAAACACAATATGGCGAAGTTAGTAACATATTGCAAAAATATGGAAATTTATCTGGGCTATCAGCTGAGTCTGTCCGCGATTTAGAAGTTATTCGTTCAGGGGTAAATGCCTATAACGCGGCAATGACAGAGGTTCAGAAAATGAAAAGACGGGGCTTGTCTATTGCAGAAATTGACAAGAAAATAAAAATTAGCGATGGGCCAGCAATTGCGGCTATCACTCGACTAAGTAAAGGAAATTTTGGGATAGATGCGGAGCATTGGTTTAAGCTACAAACTAAAAAAATAGGCTTAATGAAGAAGGTCGAAGACTTTCTTGCTAAATCATTACAAACGTCGGTTAAAACCATTAGCGAGCAAGCTGCCACGGGCTTGTTTCTCGTCTTGGGAATATCCTTGGCTATATTGTCAATTGTCATTGTTATCAGTTTTACGATTGCTAATCTTATCAATAAACCATTGAGCGAAATGTTAGTCTCAGCTAATGAGTTACGCGAAGGCGATGGTGATCTTACTCGTCGGCTCCCTGATTTTGGCAAAGATGAAATTGCTCAGGTTGCACATTCGTTTAATGGGTTTTTGGATAAAATATTGGGTGTACTGATAGAAGTCAAACAATCAGGTGATGCTATGGCCCTGTCATCCGAAGAAGTGAATAGTACTTCCCAAGCGCTAAGCCAGACTGCATCTGAACAGGCTGCAAGCGTTGAACAGACGAGTGCTACGATGGAGGAACTAGGCGCCTCGGTTACCAGTAACGCAGAGAACGCAAAAACCACAGATGACATCGCACAACGGGCTTCTGAAGAAGCGGTTGAGGGTGGTTCGGCGGTAAAACAAACCGTCACGGCAATGGTGAATATTTCAGAAAAAATTGGCGTTATCGAAGATATTGCCTATAAAACAAATCTTCTCGCATTGAATGCTGCGATTGAAGCAGCACGCGCTGGAGAGCATGGAAAGGGTTTTGCGGTAGTGGCTGATGAAGTACGAAAATTGGCTGAGCGCAGCCAAGTATCGGCTCAGGAAATTAGCGAGCTTGCAACTGCCAGCGTTGGAATTGCGGAAAATGCGGGTAAATTATTAGATAATATTGTACCTCGAATTGCAGAAACTGCGGGACTTATTCAAGAAATATCGGCAACTTCTGTTGAGCAAGCGGGTTCCGTCGACCAAGTTAACATCGCAATGTCGAGTCTTGATAGCGTGGCCCAACAAAGCGCGGCAGCTTCGGAGCAACTAGCGGCAACATCCGAAGAGCTTAAAGGACAAGCCAATCATTTACAAAAAACAGTAGGCTTTTTTAAATTGGAATAACGTTCGCTTGGCAATGACACAATGCCGGTCGCCGCGAGGCAACCGGCATTTTTTTAGCCGTTATCTAATTTTGCCATTATTTTTTGCTTTGATTTTTTCAGCGATGCATCAAGGAGATCATTAATTGCAACCTGATATGGGACGGATAATTTATACACTTTCGTGTATTCTGTAATCCATTTCCAGGTCAAAGTCTTGGTATCGAATAAGCCGAGATGTCCTTGCAGAGTCTGGGTTGCTTTATAACTATCTTTATCCTGAAACACCAGCGTAAAACCCAAGGCACCATCGCCTATTTTGGCACTCAATTTCTGAGCGAGTTTTAACATATTGGGGTCTTTTATAGGCTGCTCAATGGCAGAAACTGGATCTAACATTAAGACTAGCTTACCGAGAGCTTTCCAACCATTCGGAATTTCAGAAATAAGCGCTTTAGGTACGGGAATAACAGAGTCCACGCCAATTTCATTGGCCCACGTTGCTGATATTTGTGCATCTAATAGTTGATTATCCATGTTTTTGTTTGTCTGAGAAAAATCGCCATCAGAAACTAATAATAATGGAAAGACCATCACTTTGCTTTGTGCAGTATCGATGTCATCTCTTTGGTATAAGCTTATTTCAGTTTTTCCAGTATTCGGTATAAGCGATGCACATCCAGAGAGTATTATAGCGACTGCCGCAATGACTAATATTACAAATTGTTTTTTCAATTTTTTATCCTCTAATTGTTGATTAATAAGTTGTTAAAACAGATAGTCCAATGAACTTAATCAGAGGCTCCCTAGGCAAATATTCAGACAGCATTCTTGTGCCCAGATGCTGGTAATAGCCTCTAAGGTAAGCGCATAGAAGAGTTTTTAATTATTAGTCGAATATTTTAGCTAGATAAAAATACAGGACACTATATCGAGGTATACTCTGATAGGTTTTTTCCGCCAAACCAAGAAAATATAATTTTTTGGTGTTCACTTTTTTTATTTTTCAAAGATTTAGCAGCATTCAGTTTGCAGTTATTGCTAGAATCAATAACGCTAGCCTTAGATTGAAAAAATTGTATGCATGTTTGCAAAATTAACGTGGTTTGTTTGCTTGCCCATGCTGAAAAAAAGTAAACGTTGAGCAGCGTATTTTGTTTCCATTTCATAGCTTTTGTCCTAATAAATTTTGATTATAATTTGGGACGACGGGCGTTTATTGATCGTTTTTTTATTTTAATTATCAACACAAGTTGTAGAGTGTCACTATAACCCAACAGTTATTGGTAAAAAAGACGTTTTTTGTAGGGCTTATGACTTGGGAGACATTATTTGCACTTATAAAAGTGCGGTGTCCTGTCTTTTTTTAAAAATCGAAGCTAAATTTAGTTTGCCGTTTGGGTTAAAAATAATTTTATTTTATGGCTTAAAATCGATTGATCGATTTTTTGTAATCGAATTAATCGTTCGATTAGTGCCACCGTTAAGTCGTGTTCTTGTTATTAGCGCTTCGATTAATATTTTAAATTTGTCTCATTCCTGTTGCTTTTTCGAAGAACTCGTAATTTATAAAACAGACCCTAATCTATGCAAGTGTAGTGATGATTTGATTCGTATGCGATGGCAATATATTCGCCAAGGTTTGTATTTTCTTTTTTTTCGCTATACAGTGAATTTCTCAAGAATGATACATGGTTCACTAAGCGAAAATAGGGAGTATAAAATGAAGATAGCGCGATTAGGTATGGTAGTTATGTTGTCTGTCGTGGGGGTGGCCATTGCTGGCGAAACAAGCGCTCCCGGCGGCGCTAAGGTTTATATCATTTCTCCACAAAATGGGGAGGTTGTTTCCAGCCCATTTAAGGTTAAGTTTGGACTGAGTGGTATGGGCGTAGCGCCTGCTGGCGTTGATAAAAAAAATACCGGTCATCATCACTTATTAGTTGATGGAAAATCCTTACCGGATATGCATAAGGCGATGGGAAAACAGGTAAAGCATTTTGGTGGAGGGCAAACTGAGACGACATTAATGCTAGATGCTGGACAACATACTTTGCAACTCATACTCGGTGATAAAAACCATATTCCACACAAGCCTGCAGTGGTTTCAGAAAAAGTTATAATTCATGTAAAATAGACGTTCAAAAAAAATAGGATCGAAGCCTGTGTGGGTAAGTACAAATAAAGCTTATTTTCGTGTACAGGCTTCTGGCAAGCATAATCCCCTAGGGTCTGATTAATGATCATCTTGGCTGCGGAGTAAATATATGGCCTATGTTAAAGAGTTGAAAGTGACCTATGAGGTTAAGCGGGTTGACGATGATCTGTTGAATAAGTCCATGGAAAGCGCTAAAGATGTGTTTGCAATATTTAGCGATATGCAAGATGAAACGAAAGAAAAGGTTGTTGTATTACACCTTAATCCTCAGTTGGAAGTATTGTCTTATGAAATATCGGCGATGGGTGCGCCAGGCTCTTATTTGATAGATCCGGTTGAAGTGTATCGTAATGCGATGTTGGCTCGGGCGCACTCAATCATCGTGGCATTTAATCATGCTTCTGGAAACTGTGAGCCATCCGGTGACGATACTGATAAAGTAGCACGTTTGCACGAGTTAGGATTAATCCATAATATGCCATTACAGGATTTTATTATTATTGGTTACCAGCAGTTCTATAGCTATTTGGAGCAAGGGAAATTTTCTTCGTTTGCGCATTACAACAAGTATAGTCCCTAATATTTGAGGAATGAATCATGAATACACAAAGAATGAATAGCGTTATTATGGTTATCGTTTTATTGCTTGTTTGGCCGACGTACCTGGCGGCACATGCAAAACTGGCGTCTTCCAATCCGGCAGCAGACGAGATAGTGGGAGTCGCGCCTAAGTCTATATTGCTGACCTTTAACAAGCCCGTTGAGTCCACCTTTAGCAGCATTCGTATTTTTGATCAGAATAATGCGGCGATAAAACTTGACAAATCTGAGCATAAAAACGGCAATGCCAAGACTTTGCAAGCGATGCTGCCACCGCTTTCCTCGGGTAAATATAAAGTGAGTTGGCGCATTGTCGCAACAGATGGGCATAAAATGAAAAATGAATTTTTCTTTTCGATTAAATAACCAAACGAAGTGAGTTGACCATTGGATATTTCAAGCTATATCGTTGTTAATAAAATAGCAGAGCTGTTTTTTTTGGTTATCACAATGGGTGTTATTGCTTATTACTTGTGGATTATTCCTAGTCATAAAGCACTTGAGACGCGTACGATTGTAATCGGTTTAAGGGTTAATTTATGGGTGATTCTAGCCGTTTGCTTAATGTTTTTGTTGTTGACGAGTATTCTAGGTTTAGGTTTACGCACCGCGAGCATGGCTGAAGTGTCGTTGACGGAAGCAATACCGCTACTCACTACGACACTCTTTAAGACGCTGTATGGGCAGTTGTGGCTCTATAGAATATCAGCTTTGTTAATCTTGATTGTATTATGGGTTGTGCATTGGCTCCGCTTTGATACCCAAAAACCGGTTTTTGCATCGTTAGGATTATTAGTAGTCGTGGTTTTTACCTTAAGCGCATCTGGGCACGCAGGTGACGATGGTGTTTTTGCATTTCTTAATATTTTAAATTCGATACATATATTAGGAGCTTTATTATGGGGCGGTATCATTCTTGTCGGCGTGTTTATCATCTTACCGAAACTCATTGAGTCTAGCGAAGTCAGGGTGCCAGACATTATTGCGCAAGTGAGTATACGCATGTCTACCGTAGCGGGGGTTGCCCTTGCCTTAGTCATTGTGCCCGGGGTTTACAATGCGTGGATTTTATTAGGCAGTATTGAGGGCATATGGCAATCTCTTTTTGGTCAACTCTTGTTTTTTAAAGTACTGTTAGTGGGTGTGATGGCGGGTTTAGGTGCGCTCAATCGTTACGCATATGTACCCTCGATTCAGCGTGAAATGGGGCAAGATATACCTTCCGTATTGATCCCCATACCAGAGTCTATTGCGCGCCGTGGACGCATTAATCCGCTGGCCTATTTCCGGCGTAGCCTATGGCAAGAAGCGGCTTTACTCCTTGCGGTATTGATTTTGGCCGCGATATTGTCCCAGCAAACACCTGCTGCACATGAGCCAGAGAGTAATGGTATGAGTCAGCATACTGCTCAATCAATCCACGGATAATCAGCGTATCCTTAGAAGACGCAAAAAAAGGTGGCGATATGATCTTGCTTAGTGATTAAGCAATCCCGGTTTAGCGCTGCATTTGTTGTTGCAGGCACTGACCTAAGGCCTGCATATCCTGTTTATGCGGATAAGTAGATCGCCATACTAAAGCAATATCTCGGTGTGGGCCGGGTTCAGCGAGCGGTTTTAGAGTGATGTTTTGTTGTTTGAGCAAACTTGAGTCTAAGGCCATTTCTGGAACAAAAGTAATGCCTAGGCCGTTCGCGACCATTTCGATGAGTGTGTAAAGACTGGTTCCCTGGAATGCTGTGCTTTGTGGTAACTCTGACCGATGCGCCACTGCAAGCACATGATCGCGCAAACAATGGCCTTCTTCAAGCAGTAATAATTCGTTTAATGGTAACGCCTCAGGTCGAATCGAAGCCTGTTGCGCGAGTGGGTGCTGCTTCGGTAAGGCGATCCAAAACATTTCTGAATGAAAAATAAAGCTTTCCAATTTACTCAATGCATAAGGCAAAGCGAGAATTGCACAGTCTAAATCTGCTGCGTTTAATCTTGCAAGCAGACGTTGGCTTTGCTCTTCCACTAAATAAAGCGCTAATTTAGAATATTGTTGGCGAATACTGGGTAAGGTTTTAGGTAATAAAAAGGGCGCAATGGTGGGAATAATGCCAAGCCGCAACGGCCCGTTGAGAGTAGCGTGACTGGCATGGGCTTGCTCAACTACGTCCTGTGACAAGCGCAGGATTTGCTCAGCAGTCTGCGCTATTTCTATACCCATAATAGTCGGCATGACTTTGCGCTTAGTGCGTTCGAATAATTGGACATCGAGCAGGTTCTCTAGTTCTTGGATGCCAGTGCTCAATGTAGATTGGGTGACACAGCAGCGTTTAGCCGCCTTGCCAAAATGGCGTAGCTCCACTACCGCTAGCAAATACTGAAATTGGCGAATCGACGGAATTTTCATTAATAGATATTACCTATTAGTTATTAATATATAATCAATTGGATAGAATTATAGTTTAGGAATACACTGTTTGCTAAGAAAGCTAAAAAATAGCTTAAGCAACCCAAAGGAGAGTATAAATGTCGTCAAATTCCGTTACTAAAACAGTGCAAAATCTTGAGGCCGCATTTGCCGGCGAATCAATGGCTAATCGTAAATACTTATTTTTTGCACGCCGTGCTAGAGCGCTTGGTGCAACCGAGGTCGCTGAAGTGTTTGAAAAGACGGCTGCCCAAGAAACAGCACACGCATTTGGTCACTTAGATTTGCTCTATCCCGCAGAGAGCTTAACCGTGGAAAAGATGCTAGAAATGGCCATAGAGGGTGAAACCCATGAATACACTGAAATGTATCCTGCGTTCCGGCACACTGCGCTGGAAGAGAAAAATGATCATGCAGTCGCTGAAATCGATGCACAGATTGCAGAATCCAAAGAGCATGCAGCGCAATTTGCCGAAGTACTATTACTCGAAAAAGCAGCTAAACGTTTTGCTGCGCTCACTCGGGTCGAAGAGCGCCATGCCAATCATTATCGAGACACCTTGAATAAAGTTAAAAATTAATCATACTCAACGCAATTACTTAGGAGAACGGATATGAAAAAATGGCAATGTGTGGTGTGCGGTTATATTTACTCAGAGGTGGATGGTCTACCGGATGAGGGAATAGACCCCGGTACTGCTTGGGATGATATTCCTGAGGACTGGAATTGTCCTGATTGCGGCGTATCTAAACAAGATTTTGAAATGGTGGAAGTGTAACGCGTACCAAGGTGCGTTCAATTGATACGGTTGCGTAAATGTTTACCGGCAATCCAACTGAAGTGACTTATCCGGTGTGCCTGTGGTACTAAAAACTCTGGCTTATCCTGTTTCAGTGGTCACGCGCCATCTGCGGAAGGTTATTGGAAAAATGCTAAGAAAATTTGTCGTCTTTTTTGCCCTATGTTTGTTACTGATTGGGTGCGTCCATAGTCCGCAAAAAAAAAGTCCTCAAAAAGACTGGGGGGCTGTCACCAGCCCTACTCAGCAGGTCAGTCAGGTGTATGGTCATTATTCTGCAGGTTGCATCGATGGGGCCGTTGCTTTGGCGGCCAACATTCCTGCGATTCAAACCATGCGAATATCTCGTCAGCGTTTCTACGGTCACCCTCGTCTTATTCAATTTTTACACGCTTATGCAAATACGCTCTACGCCAAGGAATTAGGAGTTTTAGCGATTGGAGATATGGCACAAGCACGTGGTGGCCCTATGTCGTCGGGTCATGCCAGCCATCAACTCGGACTCGATGTCGACATATGGTTTAAACGATTTAGTGTCGCAGAAAAGAATGCGCTCACTTTGCGTGACCTAGAGTTAACATCTGCGGTATCGATGCTGAGTAAAGATGGGCTGCGCATCGATAGAAATTCTTGGACGGCTGACCAGGCCGTAGTGCTAAAATTGGCGGCAACTTATGCTGCAGTGGAAAGAATTTTTGTTAATCCCGTGATCAAAAAAGAACTTTGTAAACATCATAAGGGGGAAGCATGGTTGGCAAAAATTCGTCCTTGGTGGGGGCATAATTATCATTACCATATAAGACTTGCTTGCCCTAAAAACAGTCCCCATTGCAAATCACAAAACAAGGTGCCGAATAATGACGGTTGTAACGAGTCACTTGCGTGGTGGTTTACCGAAGAAGCAAAACTCGAACTGAGCACGCAGCGAAAGAGGACTCCCAGAAAAATTAATTTACCTGCACAATGTGAAAAAGTTTTACATGATCCCGCATAACAAAGAGAATACTCAATGATCTTAAAAACGCACTCGACAACTGCTCCATGCGTCGCCTAAGAGCGCCTACTTTTGGTGTTCTACCTCCTGCATCCATGCAGTCGTCTGCATGTCGTTCAACTGCGGATTCTAGGTTCAACCTAGATTCCGCAGTTAACCGCTATGAGGCATCGTTAAGCGATTGATGAGAAAAC
>CAZWUO010000010.1:0-45590 GCA_964636675.1 uncultured Ectothiorhodospiraceae bacterium | reverse complement strand
TGTGAATCACTGTAAAAGTGGCTATCTTGCAATGATACTCGTTGTGTCACCAGCCATTGTTGCAGCCGAATCACTTTACCTGCTTGAAAGCAAGGCTCTCCCTGCACCTTACCCGTGTAAACACCATTAATAAATTCAGGCTCGGTGGCCAATAAATGCGGAACCCCCAGCATGTCTGCAATTTTTTCGGTGACGAACCGATTAGTCGCCGTAATAATTAACAATGTATCGCCATTTTCCCGGTGTTTATCAACGACCTCCTTGGCTTTTGGCAACATGATTTTCTTAATCTTGGTATCCAGAAAACCCTGGCGCCATTGCAGTAGTTTATCCAAGCGATGTTCACTTAAGGGCTTTAAACTAAACGCCAGGAATTCCATGATATCGAGTTCCCCACGCTTATATTCCTCATAGAACCGATTGTTTGCGCCTTGATAGTATTCACGATCTACAATACCCTGCTCTATCAGGTATTCACCCCATAAGTGGTCACTATCACCGCCTATCAGGGTGTTATCTAAATCGAAAATTGCCAAACTCATTAAATAACCACCTTTATATATAAAAACCAGTAATCTTTGCTATATTCTTTAATTAGCTGAATTTTAACGGCAATTTGTCTTGGTTAAAAGCAGTACTTTTAATAAATATAACGCGTAGGTGTATCCAAGAACAACCTACTAACACCGAATGGAACTCACTTAAGTGATTGATAAAAAAGGCTATCGTGCCAATGTCGGCATAATAATAAGCAATGCACGGGGGCAACTTTTATGGGCAAAACGCACTGGACAAGATGCGTGGCAATTTCCCCAAGGTGGAATACTGGAAAATGAATCTACTGAACAGGCAATGTACAGAGAACTCAAGGAAGAAGTCGGTCTTTCTGTAAGACATGTTGAAATTGTCGCCAATACAAATAACTGGCTGTATTATGATTTGCCTGAACACTTGATACGCCACAACAGTAAACCATTATGCATAGGACAAAAGCAAAAATGGTATTTGTTAGTATTTATCGGAGACGAAAAGGATATTTGTCTAAATAACTGCCAAATTCCCGAGTTTGATTATTGGCAATGGGTCGATTATTGGTACCCGTTAGACGAGGTTGTGTCATTTAAACGCGATGTTTATTTACGCGCGCTTAACGAGCTTGCACCTAGCATAGGTAAAGTTCAAAAAAAAATAAAACGTCAACATTTTTAAACATCAACTTAAAGGAATCTTCATTTGCTTGAAGAAATACGACGCGTAATACAAGAAGTTAATACTGCTGAAAACTTGCAGCAAACATTATCGCTCATTGTTTTGCGCGTCAAAGAAGTGATGGCTACTGACGTATGCTCTGTTTATCTCAAAGATGAATTAGCACAGCAAAATGTGTTAATGGCCACCGATGGTCTAAACCCCCAATCGGTAGGGAGTGCTCGCCTAAAACTAGGTGAGGGCTTGATCGGATTGGTCATGCAACGCGCAGAACCGATAAATATTGAAAAAGCACTTGATCATCCCGCCTATCGCTTTATTAAACAAACCGATGAAGAAAATTACAGTGGATTTCTCGGTGTGCCGGTCATTCATCATAAAACGGCCTTAGGCATCATTGTCGTGCAAAGTAAAAAACAAAGGCGTTTTGCCGAAGAAGAAGTCACCTTACTGGTAACACTTGCTGCACAACTGTCTGGGGCAATTGCACATGCGCAAGCAATTGGCGGCATTCATGGATTGAAAAATGGTGGCTTACTTGACAACCACCCATTTCAAGGTTTAGCGGGTGCACCTGGGGTTACCATTGGAACAGGCCTCGTTATTTACCCACCGGCAGATCTCGATGCCGTACCAAACCGATCAACTAAAAATATTGCACATGAAATAAAATCCTTTGAAGCTGCCGTTGCGAAAGTAACCCAAGAAATCTCAGATTTAAAAACCCGAGTAAAAAACTTATCTTCCGAAAATCTTGCCCTCTTCGATGCTTATCTACTTATGCTAAAGAGTGACAGTATTTTAAGAGCAACCAAAACTCGAATTAAAAAAAACCAATGTTGGGCGTCGACTGCGTTACGCGACACGATTAAAGAACAAGTCCAAGTTTTTGAAGCCATGCAAGATGATTATTTGCGCGAACGCGCGCAAGACATCAAAGACCTTGGTCGCCGTATTTTAGTGCATATTCAGTCTAAAAAAGGCGGCTCCCGAGTTTACCCCGATAAAACCATCTTAGTCGGTGATGAAATTTCTGCATCATCCTTAATGGAAATACCAAGATCTAAACTCGCAGCCGTCATTAGTACACAAGGCTCTGGTTCTTCGCATGTGGCGATACTCGCGCGTGCATTAGGCGTCCCTGCGGTAATGGGGGCATTAGATTTACCAACGAACAAAGTAGATTCCGTAAAAATGATTGTGGACGGTTATCAAGGGTGGGTATATGTAAACCCTGGGCAAACCGTCGAAAAAGAATACCAAAAAATTGCCCAAGAAGAAGAAGAACTTTCTGCTGAGCTGCTGGAAATTACCCACCTCCCAGCCGAAACCTTGGATAATATTCGTATTCCATTATTGGTCAATACTGGCTTACTTGCAGATATTGCCGCTTCTTCAGCAGAAAGCAATGCAGATGGTATTGGGCTTTATCGGACGGAATTTCCGTTCATGATACGTGACCGTTTTCCTGGAGAAGAAGAGCAAACTCAGATTTATCATAAGGTATTAAAGTCGTTTTCACCACGTCCTGTAACACTCAGAACCTTGGATATCGGTGGCGATAAAAATCTTTCCTATTTTCCGATTAAAGAAGCAAACCCTTTTCTCGGCTGGCGTGGAATAAGAGTCAGCCTGGATCATCCGGATATATTTCTAACCCAAATTCGAGCGATGTTACGCGCAAGTGCTGGTTTGCACAATTTGCAGATCTTACTGCCAATGATCACCAGCACCTCAGAAGTCATTGAAAGTATTTCGCATATTAAGCGCGCCCGCGACGAACTCATTGAGTCCGGCCACGCTATTCCAAACCCTAAAATTGGTGCAATGATAGAAGTTCCATCTGCAGTTTATCAAGTGGAATCGATCGCAAAAAAGGTTGATTTTTTATCGATTGGAACCAACGATCTAGTACAGTATTTACTCGCTGTGGACAGAAATAATTCCAATGTAGCGAATCTATTTGATAGCCTCCACCCGGCCATACTGCAAGCTATTTATCAAACCGTTAAAGGGGCAAAAAAACAGCATATTCCAGTCAGTGTATGTGGTGAAATGGCCGGAGATCCGGCTGCTGCACTATTGCTCGTAGGCATGGGTCTCGATAGTTTAAGCATGAGTGTTGTCGCGTTGCAACGAATAAAATGGGTTATCCGAAAGTTCTCTTTTACCCAGGCGAATAACCTGCTCAAACAATGCCTGGCGATGGAAGACTCCACAAAGATTCGAGAATTACTCAATAAAAACCTCGATAATGCTGGCCTCGGAGGATTACTCCGTCCGGGCAAGTAAAGAAAAAACAGCCTTAACATTGCTTAATATAGCAACATAACATTTTACATATCCTCCGTTTTCATTCGATCCCAACATTTAACCATCTTTAAAGATGGCAACAAATTACAGTATTTGATTATCATTTGTGGTAGGGTATCGCCCCTGTTATTTGCCTATAGCCTTGCTACATGCCAGCTCTAGAGTTACACGAAGGGTTACAAGAATTTTGGGAGTTTTCAAACTTAAGTTATGATAAAAAAAAATAGCTTTAACAAAGAAGAACTTTTGAGTTGCGGTCGAGGTGAATTATTTGGCCCGGGCAATGCCCAGTTGCCACTCCCTCCAATGCTAATGTTTGACCGAATTACTCAGATTAATGAAGATGGAGGCAAATTTGGCAAGGGGCAGATAATTGCTGAATTAGACATTCACCCCGATCTTTGGTTTTTTGCATGTCACTTTGCAGGCGATCCAGTAATGCCGGGATGTTTAGGCCTAGATGCTATGTGGCAGTTAGTTGGGTTTCACCTTGGTTGGTTGGGTGGGCCAGGCCATGGGCGCGCATTAGGTTCTAACGAAGTAAAATTTACCGGCCAAGTGACACCCAATTGTAAGCTTGTCACTTACAAAATAGACTTAAAGCGTGTAATAATGCGCAAATTATTTATGGGAATTGCGGATTCAGAAATGTTAGTTGACGGAAAAACGATTTATGCAGCACAGGGACTGAGAGTAGGACTTTTTACTAATACTGACGAAATGTAAGCGAGAAGAGAGGATTTATTTTGAAACGTGTTGTTGTCACCGGCATAGGCATTGTTTCCAGTTTAGGAAATAACGTAAAAGAAGTTCATCGATCCCTATTTGACGGTAAATCTGGTATCTCCTTCTCTGAAACCCAAGCCGAATTAGGCTTTAGAAGTCATGTGCATGGCCCTATAAATATAGCAACAAAGGACTTTATTGACCGTAAACTGCTGCGGTTTATGGGGGATGCTGCTGCTTATAGCTATATCGCAATGCAGCAAGCTATTGATGATGCTGGCTTAGAAACTAAGCAAATATCCAACCCCAGGGTTGGTCTGATTACCGGGTCGGGCGGTGGCTCCACCGATAATACGGTGCAAGCAGCTGATATTTTACGCGCCAAAGGGGTGAAACGAATTGGCCCCTACATGGTTACACGTACCATGGGATCGACTACTTCCGCCTGCTTGAGCACCGCATTTAAAATTAAAGGCCTTTCCTATTCGATTAGTTCTGCATGCTCAACAAGCGCTCATTGCATTGGTAATGCAGCAGAACTTATTCAGTTAGGTAAACAAGACATCGTTTTTGCCGGCGGCGGCGAAGAACTCCATTGGTCTATGAGCTGTATGTTTGATGCGATGGGAGCACTTTCATCTAAATATAATGAAACCCCTCACTCTGCTTCTCGACCTTACGATGCAAACCGCGACGGATTTGTCATCTCCGGCGGCGGCGGTATGTTGGTGCTCGAAGAACTCGAACACGCTTTGAAACGCAATGCAAAAATTTATGGCGAACTCATTGGCTACGGTGCAACCTCTGATGGCCATGATATGGTACAGCCTTCCGGTGAAGGTGCGGTACGCTGCATGCAACTCGCATTAAATGGCGTTTCTACACCGATAGATTACATCAACGCACATGGTACCAGCACTCCTGCGGGAGACATGAAAGAGCTACAAGCGGTTAAAGCTGTTTTTGGCAAGCAGATTCCCAAGATTACGTCGACAAAATCTCTTAGCGGGCACGCCTTAGGCGCAGCTGGCGCAAATGAGGCAATATATTCACTTATTATGATGGAAAATAATTTCATCTCCCCTTCGGTTAATATTCTAGAACTTGACCCTGAAGCAGAAGGTGTTCCCGTGGTAACCTCAACCTTAAAAAATATTGAGTTGAATACCATATTATCCAATAGTTTTGGCTTTGGCGGAACCAATTGCAGCCTCGTTTTTCAACGTTACAAATCTTAGTCCAGGTTTGTATGTTTTCTTAGAGATACCACTAACGCTGCTAAGCATTACAACAAACGTACTAAAATGAAAAAAAAAATTGTGCTCCGCAAACCGTTATGTGAGCTAGGCCCCTGGGCGCAAGATTTGCCTCCCATCATGCAGCGCGTTTATGCCAACCGTAATATTACATCCCCAAAATTGCTCGAAAAAACACTCGACAACTTACTTTCTTTTGCAGAACTCAAAGATATTCAAAAAGCCGTTTTGCTATTAGTCGATGCGCTTGATAAACAAGAAACTATTATCATTATCGGCGATTTCGATGCAGATGGTGCAACGAGCACGGCGCTCATGATAAAAGCCCTAAAACTAATGGGTGCGCACAATATCCACTATAAAGTACCAAACCGTTTTAAATATGGTTACGGCTTAACGCCAGGAATTATTGACGAAATAAAAAACCTAAATCCAGATTTAATTATCACCGTAGACAATGGTATTTCCAGTATCGAAGGCGTTACCCATGCAAAAAATTCTGGAATCAAGGTCATCATCACAGACCATCATTTAGCCGGGAAAGAATTACCCAACGCAGATGCAATCGTAAACCCGAATCAAGCTGGCGATCTTTTTCCCGCAAAATCAACGGCTGGCGTTGGCATTAGTTTTTATTTAATGTTAGCACTACGCTCGCATCTGCGTGATTCTAATTGGTTTGAAAATAACAAGCTCCCTCAGCCAAACCTCGCTCAGCTACTCGATTTAGTCGCACTCGGCACGGTTGCAGATGTGGTTCCTTTAGAGCACAACAACAGAATCTTAGTCGAGCAAG
Source organism: uncultured Ectothiorhodospiraceae bacterium (assembly GCA_964636675.1). GTDB lineage: Bacteria > Pseudomonadota > Gammaproteobacteria > S012-40 > S012-40 > JALUUH01. The sequence goes on along the minus strand of CAZWUO010000010.1, from coordinate 39,290 downwards.
GTTTGCGTAGAATTCGTTCGGGTCAGGCATGTCCTGGTATTCGAGCACTGATTAAGATTAGCAAACGAAATATCCAAAACATGTCTGCGAGTGATCTTGGTTTTTCGCTAGGCCCAAGACTGAATGCTGCCGGGCGCTTGGAAGATATGTCGATCGGCATTGAATGTTTATTAGCTGAGTCAGACTCCCAAGCCGAAGTAATAGCTACCCGACTAGACCATATTAATTCAGAACGCAAAATCATAGAACGTGAAATGCAGCAACAAGCATTAAAAGAACTGCAGCCTCTATTAAGCTTGGATCCCGAAAAAAACCCCTTAGGAATCTGTGTCTACGATAAAAACTGGCATCAAGGCGTTATTGGAATTCTCGCTGCACGCTTAAAAGAAAAATACTTCCGACCGGTCATTGCATTTGCTTTAGCCGATGAGCATGAAATCAAAGGCTCAGCACGTTCTATTCCGGGCTTTCATATGAGAGACGCATTAGATGCCATCGCTAGCCAGCACCCTTGCGTATTAAATAAATTTGGCGGACATGCAATGGCAGCTGGCCTTTCAATCAGTGAAAATAATTTCGAGTTATTTCGCTCTCTCTTTGATGCCGAAGTACGCAAGCATCTTTCAGTAGAGCAATTAAGTCATCACTTAGAAAGTGATGGCGAATTAATGCCTAAAGAACTGTCCATTACCACTGCTCAAATGCTAAAAAATGCTGGCCCCTGGGGGCAGGGTTTTCCTGAACCTATATTTAATGGACGATTTCTTATAAATAGCTTTAGAGTATTGAAAGATATCCATTTAAAACTGCAACTTTCAACGCCTGACCATCAACAGAGCATTGATGCAATTGCATTTAACTATTTGAATGAAAAAAAAGAAGAAATAGATGTAAAACTTGGACAAATTATTAATCTAGCCTATAAGCTAGACATCAATGAATTTCGTGGACAAAAAACACTTCAGTTATTAGTCGAAGACTTATCCTTGGGGTAAATTATTCGGTAGAAATACAATTTCTACACTATAACTTTATTCCTCAAAATCAAAATAACTCGATGATAATTTCACTATTTTGTAATTCACTAAAAAACGTCGATACCCATAGACACTCCATTCTCTGATAGGAAAACCTTTTTCATAACGCTTATTAGGATCAGCAAAATTAACTGCAGAATAACAAGCTTGGTTTTTATCCGCGAGCAAAGCAGTATCCTTATTTGCATTTATAGAACGTACTGTTTGATAAGCCCGCATAAGAGGCAGCACATCCTGTAGATAGTGTTTGACACTCACTACGTTATAACAAGCTTCCGAATTCAGTGAATACTGATAATGTATTGCTTTGTTATTATCCTCAGATCTGTTTCTTTCTAGCACATGACTTGCTTCCCATTTTTCCACCCAATCTGGCAACGAATTTTTTGGTCGCGAAGTTAATTTGGGTTTAATAATATTTGCTTCTAAATTCTTGTACTCATAAATTAAATTTCGCTGCTTATCAAAAATAATAAAATTTTTCTGCTGAGAAGTCTCCTCTATTCTTAAATAGTTCTCTGCGACTAACATGCGAATCTCTCGCTCAGGCTCACCGGGGAGAGTTTCAATCCAGGTTAATACATAACCAGGATACTCAGCAGAATAAATATTGTGGCGAGTTAAGTGCTGGTTAGAGGCACAAGCAATGATAAAAAAGCTGCTAATACATAGAATAAAAAATTTTAATTTCATTTCTTCCATCAATACCATGTTGTCTAGTCACCATCTAGGCTATTTCGACGATGTACCCGCCATGTCTTCCAGGTAATTAAGCTCTTGTTGACTAAAGCCTGCCGCTAATCGAGCCTCACGATTAAGCGGTAATGCAATTTTTCCGCTGGCATGCTTTACAATTAATTGCTTAAAGGTAGGCTCTGGATCCAATTCTCGTTGTGCACATAAATACTTAAACCAATGATTACCCGATGCCACATGAGCATGCTCTTCTTTATATATTACAGCCAAAATATCAGCAGCCTCTGAATATCCATGTTGCTGTAGTTTTTTAATAATGGCAGGTGTAACGTCTAAGCCTCTGGCTTCTAAAACTCGTGGAACGAGGGCCATACGTGATAATACATCGTCCGCTGTGGCTATCGCCATTTCCCATAGACCATTATGTGCAGAAAAATCACCATAGGAGTAACCGATACTGCGTAAATAATTATCAATCATCTCAAAATGATTTGCCTCTTCAAGACCAATACTCAACCAATTTGCATAATAGTCTTGGGGCATATTGCGAAATCGATATATCGCATCACAGGCTAAATTAATAGCATTAAATTCAATATGAGCAATTGCATGCATAAGTGCCGCGTGTCTTTCTAACGTACCATGGCTTCTTTTGGGTAGCAATTTTGGGTTAACAAGGCTTGGTTTGTCAGGTCTACCCGGAATATTAACACTTAATGGGGGTTTTAAAGACTGCAAGCTGATACCTTCAACCTGCCATTTATTGGAAAAATCACGTAGCTTAGAAATTTTTTCTTGAGGACTTTTTGCGTAAAGACATTTTTCTATGTCTTCAAATACATTCAACATGTTAACTCAGATTGGGTGACTTTAGATTGGGTGGCTTTAGATTGGGTGATTTTGGATTGGCTGGCTATTAAATTATTTTTGTTACCCGTTAAAAAAATTAAGCGACTTTTATATGCCACGGTTCAAATCTAACTCCGAACGGGTTATCTTCATGGTATCTTATCTTAATATACCCTATATCGCGAAGTTTTTTAAATTCAGATGTTTCAGCAAAATCTAAGGTGAAGTTTCTTCTACCATATCCATATTTGCCTACATCAAAGTCACCGACTCCATGAAAAGAATGCCCTGGGGGAGCCAGTGAGCGCGAGGCCAACGATAGATTGCCTCCATTGCGCAAGGCTTTTGCTAAAAATAAATGTATCTGCTTTACCACGCCCCTCACACCGGAAGTTAGCGTAATATTGCGACCAACATCTTTGCGAATTTTTTTATACAGTCGGTACGGCTCACCGCGAATCAAATAGTGGCCGGTTCGTGGTATTTTTAAAGTATCTCTACGTTTCACGACTTCAGTAATTCGAGTTGAAACTTTTTCACCAAAAAAACCATAGTCCTTTGCATTGGTGTAAAAAACAAGTTCTAAAAATTTTATTTCAGTATCTGTAAAAGCACCAATTCTAGAATAGTTTCTCGCATAACGTAGCGCTTGGTCAAAACTCACGAGCGAAAAATTAGCGTATCCAATGGTTGATTGTAAACGACCTAAACGCTTAACAATGCGGCCTAATAACTTATACTCACCCACACTTAATTTAATATCATCTGCAAAATGTCGATCAAAGTTTTTGATTTTGGTTAAATAGTCTTTAACAAAATGACTATCATCCGCTTCCGTCGCAGCAAAAACAGGCAGCGTCCCAGCCACTCCCACTGAAGCACTACTCAAAATACACAATTTTAAGAAATACCGTCTGTCCACTGCTTATGTCCATTCATGATAATCGTTTTTACCAAAATTCATGCTAAGCAGCAATCCCCGTAGGAATAAAAAAAATCTGTTTCACATTCTGATATTGATACTCAGAAAGCTCGATAACTGACTCAACCGCCTTCTTGTTTAAACCGGTAATTCCCCACGTTTTTGCAGAAACATCTAATTGCGCTAAATCAAAGTGCTTATTTTGCACTGCAATTTCAGCAATATTCATCGCAACATTCACGACTGCAGACTCCATCTTGTGTAAGGCACATCGACTAGGCTCATGGTGATAAAAGGCCGTATCTACCAAACTCGCTGGTAAATTCCAGCTTTTTAATAGCTCCCCACCTACCTCAGTGTGCGAAAAACCGAACTCCAAACACTCTGCGTCGATCAAGCTCATGTTTTGATTTTCCACCTGAGACATGACTATATTCATTTCCTTTGGCAAACATTGATACATCACTAAACGCCCTATATCGTGGAGTAATCCAGCGAGAAACAGCCTGCTTTTGTTCATCACTCGACATTTACAAGCAAGGTTTCTTGCCAGCGTTGCAGTATACAAGCTTTGGCTCCATATTAACTTATGGATTGATGATGGAATATTGGAATTAACAAATGACTCCATCGCCACTGCTGCCCAGACTAACTCACGTAGGCCATTCATTCCCACCAGCATTACAGCGCGTTCCAAGGTATCCACTTGAGTCCTATTACCGTATATCGGACTATTTGCTATACGAAGCAATTTCGCCGCCAATACAGGATCTGTCGCCAGTACTTCTAGTGCATCGCCAACACCCGCAGCATCATTATCAACGAGTTCATTAAGTTTAAATGCGATATCAGGAATAGGAACTAATGACTTAATGTTCTTTACGAGATCTCCAGGCTTCAAGCTCATTTCTTCCACACAGTATATTAAAATAACTACTTTATATATCGCGTTTCGTCGCATAAACCTTTACTAAAACTTATCCTTCAGGGAATTCGCCTGATCAAATATTAACCTCTTCGATCCAAAGGTAAAATGCACTCTGCATGTCGTTCAACTGCGGATTCTAGGATAATCGAATAGAAACTCCCACCATATTGATAACATTCTCTTTTTTTGTCATTTTTCAACATTTCTAGTACATCATTCTTGAACCAAGCCAGCGGCTACTTGTAACACCTCAACACCCGCTCCTTGTTTGTGTGCGTTTTCGCTAATATAGCGCCGCCAAGACCTTGCCCCTACACAGCCATGGAAAAACCCCATTATATGCCTTGATATAGAGTTAAGCGGGACACCACTCGCTAACTGCTTTTCTACATATGGATAATACTGCTCTAGTATTTGCTTGCGGCTTAAGTGAGATATTGCGTCTTGGGTATCTTGGTAAAACTCGCGATCAATTTCATTCAAAATAAAAGGGTTGTGGTAAACAGAGCGGCCTAACATAACACCATCAACGTAATTTAGATGCTCTCTTACTGCAGCAAGACTGCTAATGCCACCATTCAGCACGATGCTCAGCTCCGGATAATCCTGTTTTAATCGATAAACATAATCATAACGCAAAGGGGGTATATCTCGATTTTTTTTGGGACTAAGCCCAGTTAACCAAGCTTTTCGAGCATGTATAATAAATACTTCACAGCCCGTCAACGCAAGTGTTTCGATAAAGTGTGCAAATTCAGAATAACTGTCCATCGCATCGATACCAATACGGCATTTGACGGTCACCGGCAACGGAGTCACATCCTGCATAGCGCGAATGCATTCGGCCACTAAACGAGGCTCTGCCATTAAACAAGCACCAAACCGTCCTGACTGCACTCGATCGCTTGGACAACCTACATTTAAATTGATTTCGTTATAACCCCACTCTTCAGATATCCTGCTACAGGCGGCGAGTGCTGCGGGGTCGCTCCCGCCCAACTGAATCGCGATAGGATGTTCTTCTGCGCTAAAGTCTAATAGTCTATTTTTATTTCCGTGAAGAATCGCTGCAGTCGTCAGCATCTCGGTATACAGCAATGTGTGTTTTGATATGAGGCGTAAAAAAAACCGTTCATGCCGATCAGTCCAGTCCATCATTGGGGCTACAGACACTATACGTTGAATGTTTTTTGTTGCTGACATAAGTTACCTAAAGTTATCTAACTTATGTTCCTGTTTTTTTTGCAGATATGACTTCATCAAAGCCCGACTTTTCAGCACAGTGCCACCTAGAAGATGATCCAGGTTTAATCGAAGCAAAAATTTAGCTTCACGTAATTGTTGCTTGTTCTGCAATGTTTCGTTGGCTAGCGCGAGTAATGTTGCACCCGCTATAGTGTGGCGTGTGATGCGTTGTGAGCTCACCTTCTTGGGACCATGCTCGATCACATAAACATAGTCAGCCTGTGGAGTAATCGATAATAGGCTATCCGACTCAGCCTCTAAGAGCAACTCATATCCCATGCAAGCAAGAAAGTTTTTCTCAAAATATCTCAGCGTTGATTCCACGTTTTTTGCACGCAGCAAATCTTTAAGCGCAGTTTCGTATATTTCAAATAAACCATCAACGGCATCAAAGTTAGGGGTCAATTTTAGAATCAGTTCATTGATATAAGTAACGCTTATCATTTTTTCGCCATCGAATAAACCTGGCACCTCAGTCATTTCCGCAAGCGTCAATGTTTTCAAATTACCGCGGCCTTGCCAAGAAACGAGCAGCTTCAGAGTCGCTTGTAATACGCCTTTCAATTTAGAGTTTTTTGATCTGGCCCCTTTAGCAACAACGCTCACTCGACCATAATCAGGGGTGAACAAGTCCACGAGTAAGCTTGTTTCTTTAAAGGGTCTTGCATGTAAAACAAATGCCGACTGCAACTGAACCTTGTTTTCGCTATTCAGTTTAACCATATTTAAAACTGCTAAATTTTGCTTTAGAGTTCTCCATAACCTAAACTTTGCAAAGAACGTTCATTATCAGACCAACCTTCTTTAACTTTCACCCACAGCTGTAAATAAACCTTGGACAGCAAAAGTTTTTCAATATCTTGTCTGGCTTGTTTCCCTATTTCCTTAAGCCGCAGACCTTGCTTGCCGATTACCATATTTTTTTGGCTATCACGCTCAACCCAAATAATGGCGGCAATTCGAGACATTTTTTCTTCTTCTTGAAACTGTTCAATTTGCACCGTGGTGGAGTAAGGTATCTCCTGACCCATTTGGCGCATTAGTTTTTCACGAATAATTTCAGCCACCAAAAACCGCGAGCTGCGATCGGTTATTTGATCCTCCGGATAATACGCAATACCATCGGGTAAAAATTGCTGTATTGCATGCTCCAAATGCTCAACTTGCTTACCTGATTTAGCAGACACAGGAATAATTTCATTGAAAAAATTCATCTTTGATTTTTGTTGCAAAATGGGTAAAAGTTTTTCTTTATTTTTAATTTTGTCGATTTTATTAATCACTAGAATAGTAGGAACATTAGATTGTTTTGCGCGTAAATAGACCATTTCGTCTTCTTCTGTCCAAACCGTGCTATCCACAACCAATAATATGACATCTACTTCATTTAGTGTCTTGGCAGCCGTGCGATTCATTATTCGATTCATCGCCTTTTTTTCCGCCTTGTGCAGCCCTGGAGTATCGACGTAAACGGTTTGCGCCTCAGCCGTGGTTTTGATACCGAGTACTCGGTGGCGTGTTGTTTGGGGCTTACTTGAAGTGATACTAATTTTTTGTTGCAAAATTTTATTCAGTAAAGTCGACTTGCCTACGTTCGGGCGTCCAACAATTGCAACATATCCCGAGCGCACTAGGATTTCAACCCTAGCTGTTTAAGCGCTTTTAAGGCAAGCTCTGCCGCATCTTGCTCAGCACGCCGCCTATTCGTTCCCTCTCCTCTGGCAAATATATCGAGAGCCGGTATATCGCAACTCACAGTGAACTGTTGATCATGTGGGTCGCCAACAACCGCAATCACCGAATACGCAGGCAATGCAAACTTTTTGCTCTGCAAAAATTCTTGTAATAAGCTCTTGGGATCTTTCAATTCATTGGTAGGTGTTACGTTTTGCAGGTGCTTACTGAATAAACGTAATATTACTTTTTTACAATCATCAACCCCTGAGTCCAATAATACTGCACCAATAATTGCTTCAAGACCATCGGATAAGATCGAGTCTCTGCGATAACCTCCACTTTTCAATTCTCCACTACCTAGTACGAGAAACTCACCTAGTTGAATTTCCCGCGCTATTTCAGCCAAAGTGCTTTCTTTAACTAATGAGGCTCTCAAGCGACTCAACTGACCTTCTGAAGCCGAAGAAAACTGAAGAAATAGTTCATGCGCGATAACAAAATTTAAAATACTATCACCCAAAAACTCTGTACGCTCATTATTTTTGCTGCTCGCACTTCTGTGTGTCAACGATTGAATCAACAACTGACTATTATTAAAAAAATATCCTATTTTTTTTGACAATTTTATTTGTGGGTTTTCCACGATACTCTGTCTCTGCCTATTTTTAACTATCAACTTATTGAATTATTCAATCGAACTTCCAAGCCGACTCCACTGTATACCGCCATCATCAAAATTCCAGTTCATCCAAATTAAAAAAGCTTTGCCGACCAAGTTTTCTTCCGGAACCGTACCCCAAAACCGACTATCATTGCTGTTATCACGATTGTCTCCCATAACAAAATAACGCCCTTCAGGCACAATTATTTCTCCATTCATTACCGGCTTTCCTGACTCTAATAAAATATCATGCAGAACTCCATCAAGATTTTCATTGAATACCGTTATCCCGGGTAACGGTAGACCACTATTTCCTAAAAAAACCCCAGTCGAGTTTAATTCCATTTTTTCACCATTCACATACAGAGTCTTATTCCTATAAGAAACCCTATCTCCGGGTAACCCTATGACCCGTTTAATATAATCAACCGACGGATCCTTAGGATACCTAAAAACCGCTACATCTCCACGTTGAGGCAAACCTATATCCAATATCTTAGTATTCGTCACCGGCAGTCGAACACCATATTCAAACTTATTGACTAAAATAAAATCACCCACTAATAAAGTAGGCAGCATAGAACCCGATGGAATCCTAAAGGGTTCTACTAAAAATGACCTGAGCAGTAAAACGATTAATATGACGGGAAAAAAAGAACGCGCATACTCAATCAGAATAGGCTCTTTGTAGGCTTCCTCTATTGCTTCCTCTGAAGCATTCGATGCTTCAAGTTGTTCACCTTCTGTTTTGCGTTTTGGCGCCCATAACTTGGCATCAAGCGCCCAAATAATGCCGGTTATCACAACAGCAATAACCATAATCGTGGCAAAATCAAAATTCATTACTCTTCAGCCTTCTAATTATTTTTTCCAATTTTTAACACCGCCAAAAACGCTTCTTGTGGAATTTCGACTGAACCCACTTGTTTCATACGTTTTTTTCCTGCTTTTTGTTTTTCTAGTAACTTACGTTTACGTGATGCATCACCGCCATAACATTTTGCAGTTACATTTTTGCGTAATGCCTTCACGGAAGATCGCGCTATGATATGCGATCCAATCGTCGCTTGAATGGCGATTTCAAACATCTGTCGAGGAATAATCTCACGCATTTTTTCAACCAATTCACGACCACGGTAAAAAGACTGATCCTTATGTACAATAATCGACAAAGCATCTACTGCTTCACCGTTGATCAAGATGTCTAACTTTACTAAATCAGCCTCTTGAAAACGTACAAAGTGATAATCCAATGAAGCATACCCTTTACTCAATGATTTTAATCGATCAAAAAAATCCAATACCACTTCATTTAATGGTAACTCATAATTCATAGAAACTTGGTTACCTAAATATTGCATTTCTTTTTGCACACCGCGTTTTTCTACACACAAACTAATAATATTACCCACAAATTCTTTTGGTAATAACATGCTTGCATGAATAATAGGTTCCCGAAGTTCTGCAATTTTATTGACTTCCGGTAACTCAGCAGGATTATCAACCGTTAGAGTTTCCCCCGCCTTTGTCAACACTTCATAAACAACCGTTGGCGCCGTTGTTACCAAATCTAAATCATACTCTCGCTCTAGGCGTTCTTGAATTATCTCCATATGTAACGTACCAAGAAAGCCACATCGAAAACCCAAACCTAAGGCCGTAGATGTTTCAGGCTCGTAAAATAAAGCTGCATCGTTTAAACGTAACTTAGCCAGCGCATCTCTTAAAGACTCGTAATCCTCCGCGGTAACTGGGAACAATCCAGCAAATACCTGCGGTTGCACTTCTTTAAAACCGGGCAATGACTGATCTGCTGGTTTGTCCGCATAAGTCAGCGTATCGCCAACGGGCGCGCCATCAACCTCTTTTATGCCAGCAACTACATAGCCAACTTCACCCGCTCGTAAAATTCCAGTATCTGTTCTTTTAGGCGAAAACACACCTACACCGTCAATTGGATAAACCCGCCCGGTAGACATTACTTGGATTTTTTTCTTTTTCTCTAAGGTGCCTTGCACCACTTTAACCAAGGATACAACGCCTAAATAATTATCAAACCACGAATCAATAATGAGCGCTTTTAGCTCCGCGTTTCTATCACCACGCGGAGGCGGTATTTTTTCAATAATTTGCTCTAGCAGGTCATGTACACCTACCCCCGTTTTAGCACTAATATGTAACGCATAGGTGGCATCTATGCCAATAATCTCTTCAATCTCCTGGCATACTTTGTCGGGATCTGCCGCGGGTAAATCTATCTTATTCAACACCGGAAGCACTTCAAGCCCTTGTTCGATCGCGGTATAGCAATTTGCTACACTTTGTGCTTCGACACCTTGAGAGGCATCAACGACGAGTAAGGCTCCTTCACAAGCAGCGAGGGAGCGAGAAACTTCATAAGAAAAATCGACATGTCCGGGAGTGTCAATAAAATTGAATTGATAACGATTTCCGTCTTTAGCATCGAAATATAAAGTAACACTTTGCGCTTTAATGGTAATGCCGCGCTCACGCTCTAAGTCCATGGAATCCAAAACTTGAGAATCCATTTCTCTTTCACTTAATGCGCCACAAATCTCAATAAGGCGATCAGCCAAAGTTGATTTCCCATGATCAATATGAGCAATAATGGAAAAATTTCTTATGTATTCTAAATCCGGCACAATATTTTTATATCCTAACTGACGAAGGTAATCGATTTAGGGAATCTATAAATAAAACATTAGCGATCTTTGGACGCTCTGCCCCTAAGGTGAAGACTTCTTAACGTTGCTAAAATTAAACCTTTTTTTCTTTGCTTTGGGCTTCTTTTTTTCGGCCCTCTTTACTTCGACCATAGACATCTTCAAAACGCACAATATCGTCTTCACCCAAATAACTTCCTGATTGAACTTCAATGATTTCTAATACAATCGTACCGGGGTTTACTAGACGATGAGTCACACCTAAGGGGATATAAGTCGATTGATTTTCAGATAGAATAAAAGTGTCTTCACCCCGTGTGACTTTTGCAGTGCCTTTGACCACAATCCAATGCTCTGCACGATGGTGATGCATTTGAGAGGAGAGACTTGCACCTGGCTTGACGATGATTCTTTTTACTTGGAAACGTTCACCCGCATCAATGCTTTCATAACTTCCCCAAGGCCGAGCAACCTTACGATGCAAAACCGCTTCTTGACGTGATTTTTTCTGTAACCGATTGACAATGGTTTTTACCTCTTGGGCCGAAGACTTATTCGAAACAAGTACTGCATCCGCGGTTTCAACAACAATAAGATCAGAGACTCCTACGGTTGAAACCAAACGATGGTTTGCAAATATCATAGAGCCTTGAGTGTCTTCCACCAAAACATCACCCCGAATGACATTCCCATGATCAGACTTCTCACTAACTTCCCATAAGCTATCCCAAGAGCCAACATCAGACCAACCCGCATCAAGAGGAATAACCGCTGCCCGGAAACCAGAATTATGCTGCTCGGTCACTTTCTCCATCACTGCGTAATCAATAGATTCACTCGGACACAACGAAAAGGCTTCGGCATCAACGCGAAAAAAATCAAAATCTTCAGAGCCATTTTTAAATGCTAAAGAAACCGCTTGTTCGATATCCGGACGGCAATGCTTTAATGCATCCAGCCAAACAGATGCTTTTAATAAAAACATCCCGCTATTCCACAGAAAATTTCCCGATGCCACATATTGCTCGGCAGTTTCCAAATTAGGTTTTTCGATGAACTGTCCAATAGAACAAATATTATCTTCTAATAACACACCCTTTTTTATATATCCAAAACCCGTTTCGGGCGCCTTGGGAACAATGCCAAATGTCACTAATACATTGTTTACCACTAAATCAATACCTTGAACGACAGCGGCATGGAACGCCTCGGTGTCTGCAATAACATGATCCGAAGGCATCACTAACATTAAGCCATTAGGATCTGATTCCAAAATGGATAGCGCAGCAAGTGCAAGCGCGGGAGCGGTATTTTTTCCTGCTGATTCTAAAATTATTTTGTTCGCCGCATAACCGCTTTCCAGTATCTGCTCAGCAACCAGAAATCGATGATTTTCATTGGTTACTACCACGGGAGATTCAATGATTATCTTAGCTGATTCACTTTGCATATCACTAAGCCGTGATACGGTATCTTGCAATAGAGAAGTTGAATTAACCAAAGATAATAATTGTTTTGGGAAATGCTCACGCGACAATGGCCACAAGCGAGAACCCGAACCACCACACAATATCACTGGGAATAATTTATGCGCCATTATTTGCCCCACTCCACTTAAGCATTATCAACATTTCCCTGCTTTTGATTGCGGATAAAGTTAATAAGAAATGCGAGAAAAATACTCAACATAAAACCAACCATAAAACCTAAGATAACGATGAGCTTGCGCTTCGGTTTTATTCTCTGCTCAGGCACAACGGCAGGATCTATTATCTTAAAGGCATATTCGTCCCGCACATTTGCGAACATGATGTTTTTTGTTTGCGCTTCAATAAGATTAAATATCGCTGCGCGCATTCCAACCACACTCGTTTGCTCTAGCTGATTTTTTAAATAGGCGATACTTCTTTCAGCTTCCTTAATCGCTGACGCTTTTTGATGCGCATTTATTTTATTGATCAATGCATTTGCCCATTGTGCCGCCAACACGGGATCACCCCAGCTTATCGATAAAGTGATCATCCCTGTTGTTGCATCGTTAGCAACACTACGAATTCCATCATTAAACATTTTGTAGGCTTTCCATGCAGTCGGTCTTTCCTTTTCATCCGTCGGTATCCATTGCTGAGCATCGTCATCCCAAAGCCCAGCATAAAATACCGGCATCAATTCGAATTCTTCAATAAATCCCAGCGTAAATGCTCGGGAACTTAAGGTTGCGAGTGCTTCTTCCGTTTTGCCTCCACCACCTCCTCCAAGATTAACCCCAGCCAAAGCCGCCAAACCACCAAACTGACTGGCCATACCCGATAACGCCCCGCCGCCTTCTTCACTTGCCGGCATAAAAACAACTTCTGCTTCGAAAACCTCATCGGCCAACAACGCATGTACCACAGCGGCAGCGGTAGATAACAGCGTGATCACCACGATTAACCACTTAAAACGCAGCAAAACCCGCCAGTAGTCTAAGAGATTAATTTCATCTTCGGCGTAATCAGGCGGTTGCGCGACATAGACTATTTGAGCTTGTTGCGCCTTTGAGCTTTTGCTATTTTCAGTATTCACAACAATTCCTATCGGCTAAACGAATCAAAATAAATTCAATGTATTCCAAGTAGCGGCGGCTAAACCAAGCTGACTGACAATTCTTGTCACTTTTTCCCAGAGTACGAGAGAACTCACTTTATCCGCATCAAACGGAACGATAATTGTGTCACCTGGCTCTATTTTCAAGCCTGACTCAAACCAATAACGCTGGGTTAACTCCACCGAACCATTCGCCCGAATGAGATAAATGCTTTTTTTATCGGCTTTACGATTAATGCCTCCACTTTGATTGATATATTGTTTATAAGAGAAGCCCTTTTTATACAAATGAGACGTAGGATGAAATACTTGTCCAATGACGCTAACCTCTTGCATATGCGAAGGAATAAAAAGTTTATCCCCTCCACGAAGTACGATATCGTAGTTAAGGCCATTTTTCTCACCTAGGCTTATTTCGCTTATTTTTTGCAGATCAATGACTAACCTACCAACTGCATCCGTCGCTTTCAATTTATCTAATAATTGCTCTACTGCCCCTAAATCTGAAATTTGACCGGTGCGCTGCAACGATAGAGTCGCCAACTCAGATTCCAGACTGGCCGCCATATCATCCATACGCTTTTGCTCACGTTGCCGCAAATCTTCGCGAATAAAAACAGCTCCTTTGGGATAAGCATATGTCGTCAAGCCACCCGCACGAATCAATAAGTCACTGAGTTTTTCTCCTCGAAAAATCGAAAATTTACCCGGGAAATTAACTTCACCGAGGATTTCCACTTGTGCTTGCTCAGCCCATAAAGGAATCTCTTTGATATTTAAAAAATCATAGGCCTGTAAAACCAAGTTTGCATCCGGATTGCCATTCAATGCTTGTTTTAAATCGATATTAATGTGCTCTAAACTTCGCGGCTTACCTTGCTCGACAATAAAACGCGAAAGCTCGGCTTCAAGCACAAATGCCGATTCAAGTAACCCTCCCCCGGCCCGAATCAAATCGCTAATCCGCATTTGATCATCGAGTGGGTAAGATCCTGATCCCCTGATTTGTCCTCCAATCCGTACAATATGATTCGCTTTCTCAGCACTAGACTGCGCGGAAAGTTGATCAATAACCGGCTGAACCTGTCTAATCCGATGCGCATTAAGTTCCAGCACCAAAATCTCATCTCGCGGCAATAATTTGATATTGCTGGAGCTTTTAGGATCATCCAATGCCTTGCGCAGACTTGCAGACTTGGTCTGGAGTAAATAATTAGGGGGTAAATAGCGCTTTATCAGTACATAGTTAGCATCTGCATTGGTTTTCAGCATATCAATCGATGAAAGCACGTCGGTTAAACGAATGCCTTCGCGCCACTGATAAATATCCGGCTTCAATACATACCCATAAAGCTTAATCGAATTTTCTTTGGGTAATTTAAGTTTGCCAATTTTAATAATATCACCTGATATAGCGGGAATAGAAGATAAGCTTTCTGTCGCCTGAATATCTTTCACTTTTAATTGCTTTCCGCTAATAAAACGCGTTATTTTGATGTCTCCGGCATCCGCCGTCGGCAACAAACCTCCGGCAACTCCGATTACCTCTTCAATTGATTCTTCACCCGTCAATTCATAAATAGCGGGACGCCGAACTTCGCCAATAATGCTCACAGTGCTCTTCACAATGGGCACATGAATGACATCACCCGCTTGCAGGCGAATATCGCTGCTCGAATCACCTCTTAATAACAAATCATATAAATCAATCCGTTTAACGAGTTTTCCTTTGCGTTTAATCTGGATATTACGCAATGACCCATTTTCCTTGATGCCGTTTGTTTGCACGAGTGCCTGGGTCACTGTCGATAAAGCAGTTATTAAATAAGAACCGGGTTGTTTGACTTCTCCAGACACAAATACTGACACACTGCGTAATTCACCCAATGTTATATAGGAATCAACCCCAATAAACTGAGCCTTGATTCTCTGCTGCAAATCCTTTTGTAATCGGTCAAAACGCATACCAGTTACCGCAATCGAACCAATACGCGGAAAACTCAACATACCTTCACGCGACACGGTTAAGGCATATTGCTCGTTGTCCTTACCAAAAAGCTGGACAAATACTTCGTCTCCAGGGCCTACTATATAATCAGCCGGTGCGGGTAAATTGGTGTTGTCTGTGTCATATCGGCCTTTTCGATCAAACAAATCCAGCCCAAAAGGTTTTAATGCTTCAGCACCTATTAGCTCGAGCGGTAAACGTTTTACTTCAATTTCAAAACTTTGCAATAAAGGTTCGACATTTAACCGAGCAGCGGCTTCTTCTTCGCTTAAACCACCTAAGCGAATCAAACCAATCCCGGGGATCTCGATCATTGAATTGTCATCGAGTTGAAATAATTGCTGTGGATATAACGGAGAATATATTGGAAGATCTTTATCCTCGCCTCTAATTCGTCTCTTTAACAGCTCCTTTTCTAACTCTAAAGGATTAATTTCGGGCTCATTAAAATAAACAATCAGGGTACTGCCCGGCTGAAAAAGCAACTTTTCAAGTCGTTGTTTTTCTTCCTTTTCTTCTAATAACTGGTTTTCTTCATCAATGGATGTTTGATCTAATTCTTGTTGCTCAGCCAGAGAATCTTTCTTACCCATTCTTGCTGTGCGAGTGGATAAACCTGCGCCACCGGACAATAGCTTCAGAGCCTGTTGTTGCTGAGTAGGACTCAGGTTGCGCAACATATCGTCTGCAGCAGCCCAGCTAGAAGTTGTTGTCAAAATAAACCCGGCCAGCGCAAATAACAGCGTGAGTGCCGCTTTTTTTAAAAGCACCAAAAAGTCTCCAATTGTTTGAAATTAACCATGAGGAACAGAAAAGCGGTATTCTACATTAATATCTGACACGAGTGCTCTAAAATCACCCGTCGGCGCATAGATATAACCTACACCTAAGCCGACGTAATAATGTTTTTTAAGCAATGCATTGAAATTTAACATCGGCTGCACAATAGAACCGTCACCAACAGCAACACCTCCTCCCCCAGCGGCACCGACTAAAAGTTCCAAGCCAATGTTTAAGGCATTATTTTGCGCCAATCTCTGCTCAAACCCAACACCGACCAGTCCTACGGCATAGCCCCCAACATCACCACGATATGCGGCTAAAGCTTGGCCCGAAACAAACACATTATGCGATAAAAAATAATCAATTTTTAGGGCAGTCTGATCAATATCTAAACCAGGCAATGCAGCGTCCTTACGCCCATTATCTTGATAATGACTATAGCGCTGAATCCCGGATCTTATTCTATATCTCGCCCAGTTGTTAACCGTATACGAATCGCCAGAACCCGCATTGGGAAATAACACCTGATATTGATAACCAATATTTATAACGGAGGTAAGCGCCGCAAATTCGCCATCAATCGCCTGAGTCCAACCCGATTCTAGGCCTAACATCCACCGTTTAGACAAAAAATATTGAATCCCCGCATAAGCACGAACAATAACGCCTCCTCCGGTATCGACATTCCCGCCCCCAGCCGCCCCTAACATTGCGCCAGAAACTAAATAACTACGTGTTATTAATGGAAATCGTAGCCCTTTGCCAAAAAGCACTTGGGCAAAACCATCCGTCCCCCCGCCCCAAGAACCTCCCGTTTCAAACTCATTCCACAACACCGAGCCAGTCCGCTGCCGCCACCGAATGCCAATAACATTTATCGCTCGATCATGAATAATATCTCCTCGACCTTTGCGCGAGCCTCTAGGATGATAGAAAGTAAGCTGGGGAGAAAACAGCCTATCGGTTCGGTTTGCTTGGCTAATTTGCGAAGCCCTTATATCCGCCGAACCCCCAGAATTCGAAAAATGTCCCGGCAATAAAAAGGTATCAAACTCAGTTTCTAGAACCAATCCAAATTGTTCACTTTGGATATTTCCGTTAGGAAAATTGACTTGATTATAGCTTAACCCCACCGCATATCGGTTTTTCTTATAGTATAAATCAATATGCGGTCGTAGCATGGCACCACCTCCTTGAGGAGCAGCGCCACCACCACCACCACCGGCAAATCCACCCACATCTATTATCCAATTATTGAGCAACTCATATTGCAACCCGGCTTCTAAACCACCCGTAAAAAAACCACCACGATCACCCGTTACCGCACCATAAATTCCTAGGCCGAAATAAAACGGGCGTGTCGGCTTGAGCAGATAATTGAATCCTAACAAGCCCATTGCTTCATTTTGGGGGAGGGTCATTTGCTCGAAAGAAATGCGAAATTGATTATTAATCACGGTAACATCATTAGCGGAAGCCTTAGTAACCACGCTAAAATTAAGAATTAAAACCGATAGAATAAGAAAAGCGCAAAGACGGCGGCCAGGCAATAAATACTGAATATTCGTTCGATTTTTAAGAATAAGACTGAGACGTAATACTGAAATTAGAGCTATATTGTTTGTGACGGTCTCTAAAAGGATATTTTTTTTCAAAGCGGAGCGGAACCCAGATTTTCAAACCCGGCGTCAGTGTAATGAACAACAACCTCAAATACAATAAAAAAGCGCCGGTTCGGCGCTTTTTTATCAGAAAATCATTAACTTAATCATCTGCAGATAGCTTAATATCCAATCGATTCCGCTCCAATATCTTTTTGCTGATGCCTTTCACGTTGGCAAGCTCATCAATGGATTGAAAAGGCCCGTTTTGCTCCCGATACGCTACAATCGCAGCCGCTTTACTCACCCCTATCCCCTTTAAATTTATCTGCATTTGCTGTGCGCTCGCCGTATTAATGTTAACGGTTCCCGCGACTGCAGAAAGTGTAAATAGCATCAAAAAAATATTGATTATCACCAGTTTCATGAACATAGTCTTCCCCTTTTATTTTTATTAATCAACAAGGGTCTATCGGCCATAACAAAATACGATGTCAACAGACCCTACTCTAGGTCATGCAACTCATAATATAAAAGCCCTGGCTTATGCTTAGATTAAATTTTCTACTATTCAGGAAAATGCGCTTCAGTATTCATTTATTGAGAAGTATCGTCGAGATTTAAATTCGCGTGGATGTCTAGTAGTGCTTTGAAGGGGTCTGCGGCTTGAGTAATAGGACGACCGATGACGAGATAATGAGAGCCTGCAGCCAAAGCATCCTGCGGCGTCATAATCCGTCGTTGATCATTAGGCTCACTCCCTGTAGGTCGAATACCAGGCGTCACTAGCATAAAACCTGCCCCCATCATCGTGCGCAGAAAGCCAGCTTCTTGCGCAGAACAGACAACGCCATCTATTTCTGCCTCTTGTGCAAGCAGCGACAAGCTTGCCACCATTTCTTTTGGCGTCTGGGTTATGCCCAACCCGGTTAATTGAGACTCATCCATACTCGTCAAAATAGTCACCGCAATTAGACGCGTATTACCGTTAATAGCCACCGCTTCACGTGCCGCCACTAACATTGCCGCACCACCGAACGCATGAACATTAACCATCCAAACCCCTAAATCTACCGCCGCCTTGCATGCATTGGCAACGGTAGCCGGAATATCGTGAAATTTAAGATCGAGAAATACGCTATAACCCCGCTTCTGAGCTTGTTGCACAATGTCAGGACCAAAACGCGTAAACATTTCTTTGCCTATCTTTACTCGGCACAAAGCAGGATCAAGCACGTCCAATAATGCAAGCGCCGATGATAACTCGGAAAAATCAAATGCAATGACGATTTTAGGGTCTTGTATTACTGACATTGGTTCATACTCCTACAACATAGCATCAACGGGTTCAGAAGCTCAAAGAAATCAGTGAAATTCTCAGGAAGATAGAACACCAACAATGGCGCTCTCAGGTGATGCAACAAAAGGGGAGGGGTTAAATCGGTTTAAGGCTATCCCAATGCTTACAGCTAGGACACTGCCAAAACAATCGACTCCCCGCATACCCACATGCATGACAAAGGTAACTACCCGATTTGTCGGAAAGATTATCCAGTAAATTATTAACTTTCGCAAACGAGTCTTTTACTTCGGGATCGGAAGCTTGAATTTGCAATAGTTTTACATACTTACGCAAAACGCTAATGGAAGCTTTTTGCTTAACATTGTCTTCAATAAACGCCAAAGCAGCCGCCGCGTTACTGTCAATATTGTCATTGGAAATGACATTAATTGTTGTTGAGTTCGCGACACCCTGGCGAGACAATAAATCAACAGTGCTCACGGTAGTTCGCTTTTCTCGAACAGCATCATAACAAACCATCAGAGGATCAATAATTTCACTAATATACAAGCTATTTTTATTGGCTACCTCGAGTAATTGATGATTAGCTTCTGCGTATCTTTTTTGACTAATCAACAAATTTGCTTTGATAATATTCACTCTTACATTGCTAGCATCAGCATCATGTGCTTTATGCAAAGCATCAATTGCTTCAATAGTATGTGCTTTTTTAATAAACTCTAATGCGAGTTCACAATAATAGTGAGATAGCTGAGAAGAAAGATCGACATTGGAAAGGGATGAATACCGCTGAATGCTGTTAATAGCGGCCAACCAGTTTTTTTCTTTTTCATACACGTTAATGAGCAGTTTGCACGCCTTTGCGTCGTAAACATCTGAACGTATTAAATCACAGAATACTTGCTCTGCCCTATCAAGCAAACCCGCTGCATAATAATCAAGCCCTAGCTCGAATAAAACCTGGTCATTTAATGCTTGAGATAAATCCGGTCGAGTGAGGATATTTTGATGTATGCGAATTGAACGATCCACTTCGCCTTTTTTGCGAAAAAGCAGAGCAAGCGCAAGATGCAACTCAACTGTTTCTGAGTTGACTTCAAGCATTTTAATAAGATGATCGACCGCTTTGTCGGTTTCGTTCTGCAGAACAAAGCTAAGGCCCATATAATATTCCGCATCCGAAAAAACGGGCCTGCATTTAAATATATCTTTTTTTGTGGACAATCCCTTGGCGACACACCAACCAGAGAATGCTGCTACGGGTAGCAGCATCCAAAACAGCCCACTCACAAATTAAATTTCTTTTAATGGAACTGAGCGTAAAGTCGTTATCTCTTTCTCACTAATTCTCACTGCACGCCGTAACCTAGCAATCTCCAGACGTTTACTTATAATAGAACGCGTAGTGCTCATTGCACCCACCAAAGCGCCTAATATAAAGGATAAAATAATTACAAAAGACAAAGGCACATCTAAAGATCCGACATAATAATTGAGATGTACATTATGTGCATTAATTACCGAGAAAGATGTAGCCGCTAACAAGGCAGCAACCAAGAAAATAATCGCGATTATTTTTGTCATATTTATTCCTTAGAAGTTATGCAATTTTGCAATAAGTTATGCTACTTTAAACCAGATAGTGGTAGCTTATCATTCGCCATTAGCGATTGTCACTCCCTGTTTTAAACTCAAATTCACCCGTTCACGTAATTCCTTACCCGGTTTAAAATGAGGCACATGTTTACCTTCCAATGGCACCGGATCACCCGTCTTGGGATTCCGCCCCATGCGCGGGGGCCTAAAATGCAGCGAAAAGCTACCAAATCCTCTGATTTCGATTCTATTACCCGTTGCTAATGCTTGGGTCATCTGTTCTAAAACAGTCTTCACGGCCAACTCCACATCTTTAAAAGCTAGCTGAGACTGCTTTTTCGCAAGAATTTCCATAAGCTCAGACTTAGTCATGGTTGTTTCTTCTACGCCATGATTTTCCATAACCAATTACCACCTTTATTATTCATTCCCCTGTTATATAAAGAGGCATCATTAAATGACCTAGATTAATCAACTTACCACTTAGAGGTGAACTCACGCCTATCTATCAAAGCGCTTATTTATCAAATGTATAGTGCTTTACACAAGATGTCGCTCACCCTAATGGTTAACCACCACACCTAAAAATTACACATGATAACCCAATGACAATCCACACGACTAACTAATCGACCAATTTCCAGAGACTTTAAAGAAACCCTTCAAATCATATACTTAGCACACACGAAAAAGGAAGTCAAAATCCACACCAGAAATCATTTTGCCTTAGATATTCGCACAATATACGTTACGCCGCATAAGTAATTGATTTGAATATAGATTGATTTTATGCAACGACAAACAAAAAATTCGAGAACGCCTTTCATGTTTCTACGCTGTCAAGAAACAAACCAAAAAACTCGAAAACAGAGCTAGGGAACCTCTGATTAAGTGAGATGGTGAGATGGTGAGATGAAACAAGGTAAATTGAAACAAAAGCACAGTTTACTCGAGTCAATGAGCATTTTGAGTTTCAATTTAACGCAGTTTACGCTCGCTAGATGAGTTAATTAAAGGTTTCCTAGAATTCTCCTAGGAGGGACACAAAAAATTTCAATTACACAAATCCCGCAGAATACCCATGGTTTTCTGCGGGACACTTTATGGTCACCTTAATCTATTAGCCGCTAAGCCAAACTAAGAAAAAACTTAAGACTGTTTTGTATCACTAACAACGCTATTAAGATTCTTTTCCACTCATTTGCTCTTTGAGTAAATCACCTAATGTTGTAGTAGCAGGCCCTTGGCTAGTACCATACTCGTTCATCACCTCAGCTTCTTCATCAGAATCCTTAGCTTTTATTGATAGATTGACAATACGGTTTTTTCGATCAACGCCGATGAACTTCGCTTCAACATCATCACCAGCATTAAGTATATTGCGCGCATCTTCTACTCGCTCACGGGACAATTCAGATGCTCTTAAATTACCTTCAATGCCCTCGCCCAAATCAATTTTTGCGCCCTTGGCATCAACTTCTAATACTTTACCACGCACAATAGAGCCTTTGGAATTTGTCGCAAGATAATTGGAGAATGGATCTTTCTCCATTTGCTTGACACCAAGCGAAATACGTTCACGTTCCGGATCAATCACTAAAATCACGGTCTCAACTTCATCGCCTTTCTTAAAATTACGCAGTATTTCCTCATCGTTTTCGTTCCAGGTAATATCCGAAAGATGCACTAAACCATCAATGCCCCCTTCAAGCCCGATGAATATTCCAAAATCAGTAATCGACTTAATATTACCCGTGATTTGATCGCCCTTATTATGTCTAGACGCAAAATCTTCCCAGGGGTTTGCCTGGCATTGTTTGATTCCAAGCGAAATCCGGCGACGCTCCTCATCAATATCTAATACAATGACACCCGACTCTTCACCAAGGGTAACCACTTTGCTCGGGTGAATATTTTTATTGGTCCAGTCCATCTCAGAAACATGGACTAATCCTTCAACACCCTCTTCAATTTCTACAAAACATCCATAATCAGCAATATTCGTTACTTTTCCGAACAAACGCGTACCCACTGGATAACGACGAGCTATGTCAACCCAAGGATCTTCACCCATTTGTTTATAACCCAGAGAAACTCGATTCTTTTCTCTGTCATACTTCAATACTTTTACACTAATTTCGTCGCCAACATTCACGATCTCACTCGGATGTTTAACGCGTTTCCAGGCCATATCAGTAATATGTAATAGGCCATCTACGCCGCCTAGATCAACAAACGCGCCATAGTCGGTAAGATTCTTAACAATACCTTTAACGGATTGACCTTCTTCCAAGTTTTCCAGCAAGCTCTCGCGCTCAGCACTGCTTTCTGCTTCCACCACAGCACGGCGTGAAACAACCACGTTATTGCGCTTGCGATCAATTTTTATGACTTTGAATTCTAATTCTTTACCTTCTAGATACGAAGGATCACGGACTGGGCGCACATCAACTAATGAACCCGGTAAAAATGCACGGACATCATTAATTTCAACCGTAAAACCGCCTTTAACTTTATCGGTAATAATGCCTTTAACCGTTTCATTTGCTTCACTGGCTTTTTCAAGATCTATCCAAGATGCCGCACGCTTCGCTTTTTCACGCGACAAACGGGTTTCACCATAACCATCTTCGACGGAATCTAGCGCGACCGGAATCTCATCTCCGATCTTAACTTCTAGCTGCCCCTTTTCATCAAAGAACTGCTCTATGGGAATAACCCCTTCTGATTTCAAACCTGCATTAACAATTACGAAGCCTGAGACGATATCTACTACTTCTCCAGTTACAATTGCACCAGATTGCATGCCTTCACTTGAAATACTTTGCTCGAAAAGCTCAGCGAAACTTTCACCCATAAGAAAAAACCTTGTATCAGCCGGCCAAAACTTCTGACCGTGTGTTAGTTAAAATTAAATAATACAGAAAAAATCACGCACCAACATGTATGTGGCAAGTACGTAATGATAATCCTATACCCCTGTTAAAAGCGATCTTCGATAAGCTCAATAATTCGTTTTTCTACCGCATCGACACCCATTTCGGTCGTATCGATTATGACGGCATCCTCCGCAGGAACCAATGGCGCAACGGCACGATTCATGTCCCGCGCATCACGCGCACTTATATCGGATAAAATCCGCGGAAGACTAACATTTATCCCCCTATCTTTCAACTGCCGCACCCGCCTTTTTGCACGTTCTTCCGCGGATGCAGTAAGGTATATCTTGAGTATTGCATTTGGAAATACAACTGTGCCCATATCACGCCCATCCGCAATGAGCCCAGGGGCAACTTGGAAAGCCTTTTGACGCTGCAATAAAGCATCTCTAACTTTTTGAAATAAAGCCACTTTTGAAGCTGAGACACCTGTTTCTTCAGTACGAATTGCCTGCGTCACATCTGCATCTTCGAGGAATACGAGACTTTCCAATTTTGCGATGTCACGATTAACCGCAAATCGTACATCCAGGTTAGCGGCCAAGTTTGCTAAATCATCTTCAGCATCTAATGCTACGCCATTTTTTAATGCCGCCAATGCCGTTAAACGATATAATGCGCCGCTATCCAAAAGCTCCCAATCATATCTTCGAGCGAGGCGCGCAGCGATGGTACCCTTGCCTGAGCCACCTGGACCATCCAGCGTAATCACCGGCACATTTGCTAACTTCTTGTTAAGCTCATGTTTCATCAACAGTCACCTGGATATTCAAACCCAGCTCTGCACATAAATGCGTAAAATTAGGGAACGAGGTCGCCACATTAGCACAGTCCTCAATCACCACCTCACCTTGTGCTTGCAAAGCCGCCATGGTGAATGCCATTGAAATCCGGTGGTCACCATGACTCTGCACACATCCACCTTTAATAATGCTTTGTTTAATAATCATGCCGCTATCGGTTGGCACAGCATCAATACCCAAGGCCTGCAAACCATCCGCCATCACTTGTATGCGATCACTTTCTTTTACCCGTAATTCCTCAGCACCCAGCAACACCGTCTCGCCCTCGGCACAAGCCGCTGCAATAAACAATACCGGGAACTCATCAATCGCCAGTGGCACTAACTCACGCGGAATAACGATTCCTTTTAATGGGGCACTTTTAACGACAAGATCTGCGACCGGTTCACCGCCGACATTTTGCTGATTAAGAATAGAAATATCGGCACCCATTAACTGCAAAATCTTAATGATCCCAATGCGAGTGGGATTCATCCCTACGTGGCTTAATGTTAATTCAACATCATTTGCAATGCTGCCACCGA
Organism: uncultured Ectothiorhodospiraceae bacterium; assembly: GCA_964636675.1. Classification (GTDB taxonomy): domain Bacteria; phylum Pseudomonadota; class Gammaproteobacteria; order S012-40; family S012-40; genus JALUUH01. The sequence goes on along the minus strand of CAZWUO010000010.1, from coordinate 14,448 downwards.
CGAGAAAAAAAGCGGCTGAAGAAATATCGGACGGAATATCAATGTTCGAAGCAATTAATTGACCACCGCCTGTTAAACTAACACAATTGGCTAAAACTCGAACATCATAAGCAAAACCTTGCAACATTCTCTCGGTATGATCCCGAGTGATACCAGGTTCGGTTATTCGGGTTTCGCCTTCAGCATACAAACCAGCAAGCATTAAACAAGATTTAACTTGCGCACTCGCCATGGGCATCGCGTAATTCAAGGCCTTTAGTTTTTGCCCACCACTAATCTTTAATGGCGCGGTACCGTCCGTTGCTGTGGTAATCTGTGCGCCCATCATCTTCAGTGGCTCAGTCACCCGGCGCATTGGCCGCCCAGACAGCGAAGCATCTCCACGCAATTCGGTGTCAAACGATTGCGCAGCTAACAAGCCCGTTAACAGACGCATTGAGGTTCCAGAATTGCCTAAATCCAATGCGTGTTTAGGCTTCTCCAAGCCATGCATTCCAACCCCATGAATCGTCACACACGCATTTTCAGGACCTTCAATCCTAACGCCCATATCACGAAAAGCTTGCAAGGTTGCAAGACTGTCTGCACCTTCTAAAAATCCGCTGACCTTGCTCACACCCTCAGCGATAGACCCCAACATAATTGAACGATGCGAAATTGACTTATCACCCGGCACCCGGATTTTTCCACTAAGTGTGCCACCGGGTTGAATCGTAAAACGCACATTTGAGCTTGAACTCATTTCATTTATTCCTAAATTTCTTATTATTCACGAACAGACATTCTCGTCGCGTGTTTGCTTCGCACGGTTAAATATTTTGTCAAGATATTCACTATCTTGTTTTTTTATTGCGCTCTCCAAACCGTCTAGCTCCTTTTTAAATAAATCCAATACCTGCAGCAAAGCCGCTGAATTATTTACACAAACATCTCGCCACATTGTAGGGTCACTGGATGCAATCCGCGTAAAGTCTTGAAAACCACCGGCTGCAAACTGAAAAATTTCTTTCCGTTCATGCATCTGCCCCAAGGTATCAACAAGCGCAAACGCCAACACATGTGGCACATGACTGGTTGCTGCTAGCACCTCATCATGATGCTCGGCATCCATGCACACAACCTCAGCACCCATTCCAGTCCATAACTTTCTTAACCGGGCGACGGCTTGATCATCTGAATAAGTGGTCGGCGTCAAAATCGTACATCGATTTTCAAACAACTCTGCAAAAGAAGCCTCGACGCCACTTTTTTCCGTGCCCGCAATCGGGTGGCCAGGAACAAAGCCCGCAGGCAGAGTTCCTCCAAAAGCAGCGAGAGCATTCGCAATAACACTCTGCTTAGAACTACCTACATCGGTAATAACTGCATCGGGAGAAACAAACGGTGCAATTGTCTCTAACACCCTCTGCATAGCACCTAGCGGTACGGCGAGTACAATAAGATCGGAATCTTTTACCGCACAAGTCACATCAAGTTCGAACGCATCAACAACACCCAGGTCTTTGGCTTTTTGCAGTTGGGTTTGGTCTCTACCTGAACCAATAATTTTTTTCACTAAGCCGTTTTTTTTTGCGGCCCTCGCCATGGAGCCACCCATTAGGCCAACGCCAATCACCGTCATCGTTTCAAAAATAGTGACATTAGGAGACATTATTTAATGCATTATTTAATGCTTCAATGAAGCGCCGATTTTGATTTTCTAAGCCTATTGTTATGCGCAAAAATCCAGGCATCTGATAATTACCCACCGGTCTTACGATCACACCTTGGCGCAGTAGTTTTTCATATACTCTGTTTTCGTCTTGTTGCACGTTAACCGCAACAAAATTACCCACTGATGGAATAAATTCTAGACCTAAAGCATTAAACGCATGAGTCAACTGAAGCATTCCTTGCGTATTGATACGCAAGGAATGATCAATATGCTCAGCATCGGTTAATGCTACTTGCGCCGCAGCTAATGCCATACTGTTAACATTAAAAGGCGGTCGAATTCGATTGAGTAAACCTGCCAATGCGGGATGGCACAGGCCAAACCCAACACGTAGCCCCGCCAAGCCATAAGCTTTAGAAAAAGTTCTTGTAATCATTAAATTAGGCGTAGAAGACAACAAAGAAAGCATCGATGAATAGGCCTGCTCTTGTACATATTCATAGTAGGCCTCATCAATGACAACGATGACTCCTGGTGGAACTTGGCGAATAAAAGACTGCAACGCCGATGCTGTCAACCAAGTACCCGTGGGATTATTCGGATTCGCAATAAATATTATTTTTGTTTTAGCGGTAATCGCTTTAAGCATTGCTGCAAGATCATGCCCCCAGTTTTTCGCGGGAGTCACCACGGGTTTAGCATCCACCATTTGAGTCATTAACGGATACATAGCAAACGAATGCTGAGAAAATATAATCTCATCACCACGAGAAGCCAATGCACGTACTACAAATTCAAGCGCATCACTGGAACCATTGCCCAGAATAATTTGTGTGGGAGCGACATCTAAACGCTCGCTAATAATTTTTTTTAAGCTAAAACCATTTCCATCGGGATACCGCGCCAAATCAGATATACCCAATGCAATCGCATTAAGCGCCTTTGGACTAGGCCCTAGTGGGTTCTCATTTGAGGCCAATTTGACAATATCTGTTACCCCATATTCGCGTTCAAGCTCCTCGATAGGTTTGCCGGCTTGATACGGATTTAAACCTCGTACCCCATTTACTGCCAACTTAAGAAAATCGAGTTCTGGCGGCATCATCAAAGCGCCACCTGAGGATAAGAACCGAGTATTTTTAATGCGGCAACCTGCGCCTGCACATCGGATAATGCCTTTTTAATCTTTTCATCTTTGCAATGACCTTCTATATCAACAAAAAACACATAATCCCACATGCCTTTTTTTGAAGGCCGTGACTCGATACGCGTCATACTTACCCCATTACGCTGTAAAGGCTCTAATAACTGATAAAGTGCCCCAGAACGATTATGAATGGTAATTAATAACGAGGTTTTATCTTTCCCGCTCGGTAAAGTCGATTGCTTTCCAACAATCAGAAAACGTGTCGTATTTTCAGGTTCATCTTCTATGTTAGCCCTTAATGAAGTTAAGCCATAAAGCTCTCCCGCGGTCTCACCGGCTATCGCAGCAGCAAACTCTTCTTGCGCCGCCAAACGCGCCGCTTCAGCATTACTTTTCACTACAAAATGATCAACTCCTGCTAAATTTGCATTAAGCCATTCTCTGCATTGCGCAAAAGATTGTTGATGCGAATAAATTTTTTTAATCTGACCCATTTCACTGGCTTGGCTCAGCAAGTGGTGATGGATGAGTAACTCCACTTCCCCACAAATCAATAGCGGAGAACGCACAAACAAATCCAAAGTATGATTGACCATACCTTCGGTAGAATTTTCGATGGGCACCACACCATAATGTGCCGCTCCTGATTCGACTTCACGAAACACTTCGTCGATCGCGCTAACCGAAGTGGTATTAACTGAATGTCCAAAATGTTTCAATGCAGCAGTATGTGTATAGGTTCCTTCAGGCCCTAAAAATGCTATCTGCATAGGCTTTTCTAACGCGAGGCAGGCTGACATTATTTCACGTATAAGTCGTGCCATTTCATCATCGTTTAATGGCCCTTGGTTGCGATCTTTCACTTTCTGCAAAACAGCCGCTTCACGTTCAGGCCGGTAAAAAACGGGATCACCTTGCTCTGCTTTTACCACAGCCACTTCTTGCGCATAACACGCTCGTTGAGAAATCAGCAGTTGAATCTGCTCATCAATTGAATCTATATTAGAACGTATTTCGGCAAGTTTATTCTGTTCGCTCATTGTAGGAGGTATTCTCAATTAATATGTTCGTGTTGCCTATACTGGTTTTTCTCGCAAGATAGAGTGAGTGTAATAAATAATGTTTTGCATCTACAAATAACACGGGGGTTATTCGACGAAAAAAAGCGTCTTCAGCAGTAACAAAATTAAACGTTAACAGACCCTAACTAAGAGTCCCAAATACCCGCACTGCTAATATCCCTTCAATTCCTTCTATGGCACTCACCACAGAAGCTTCGACTTCTTGATCAACGTCAATCATCGTATAAGCGATGTCATCTTTTGATTTATTTAACAAATCAATAATATTTAAGCCAGAATCAGCAAGCTTAGTCGTTATCTGGCCCACCATATTGGGCACGTTTTTATTCACGACGGTAATGCGAACATCAGTACTACGCGACATCTCGACTCGCGGAAAATTCACTGAATTAACGACGTTGCCGTTTTCTAGATAGTCTTTAATTTGCTCTGCAACCATAATTGCACAATTATCTTCTGCCTCTTCAGTCGACGCCCCTAAATGCGGCAAAGCAATAACCCGCGCATGCTGAATCAGCAAACTGTTTGGAAAATCGCTGATATAAGCACCCAACTTCCCAGCATCCAAAGCCGTTACAATGGCATCATCATCAACAATGCCACCACGGGCAAAATTGAGCACTGATGCACCATCCTGCATGAGCTTAATACGCTCAGAATCAATCATATTTTTTGTCGCATCGATGAGCGGAACATGAAACGAAATAAAGTCTACTTTAGGCAATAATTGCTCAATACTATTGGCTTGCTCAACATCTGAAGACAATTGCCATGCACCTTGCACCGTTATGCTGGGATCAAAACCAACCACTTTCATACCTAATGAAAGTGCAGCATTGGCGACCTCACCCCCAATAGCACCCAGACCAACCACACCCAAGGTACGACCTTTTAGTTCAAAACCTGCATACTGTTTTTTACCGGCTTCAACCGCTTTGTTTAACGCCGCGTCATCACCTTCAAGTTTACGTGTGTAATCCCAGGCTTGGCAAATATTCCGCGACGCTAATAACATGCCTGCTATCACTAATTCCTTGACTGCATTAGCATTCGCACCAGGCGCGTTGAACACAGGAATACCTGCAGCGGATAATTTATCAACCGGAATATTATTAACCCCTGCCCCCGCCCTGCCAACGCATTTTAGACTCGCAGGAAGTTCCATATCATGCATTTTATACGAACGTAACAATATCGCATCAGGATTCGGTATCTCGGAAGCCGTTTCATAACGCTCTCGCGGTAACCTTTCCAAACCAGTAACCGAAATATTATTCAGGGTTAAAACTTTATACATGCAAACCTCTTTGTGTACAGAATGCGACTTACCGCATAACAACGACAATTAACCATTACGTTGTGCAAAATCAGCCATAAAACTAACTAAGGCATCCACCCCTTCTTCGGGCATGGCATTATAGATACTTGCGCGCATCCCGCCGACGGAACGATGTCCTTTTAAAGTCACCAGACCATTCTCTTTTGCTTCACTTAAGAAAACACTGTCTAAATCGGCATTCGCTAAAATAAAGGGGACATTCATTTTAGAACGGTATTGTTGTTCTACCGGATTAGCATAAAAACCGGAGTTATCAATCGCGTTATATAACTTATTCGCTTTTCTCGCGTTAATTTTTTCTATTGCCGCTAAACCACCTTGACGCTTAATCCACTGAAAGACCAATCCGGCTAAATACCAACTATAAGTCGGCGGAGTGTTATACATAGAATCGCTATCAATATGGGTTGTATAATTTGTCATCGTGGGCATCCCAGCCAAAACTTGGCCCACTAAATCCTCGCGCACGATGACGACCGTTAAACCCGCAGGGCCAATATTTTTTTGCGCACCCGCGTATATAATTCCGAATTTAGCCACATCAATAGACTTTGAAAGAATATTGGAAGACATGTCTGCGACTAAAGGGACATCACCCGTTTCCGGTATAGATTGAAATTCGACCCCTTCAATCGTTTCATTGGGCGTGTAATGCACGTAAGCAGCATCTTTGTTTAATTGCCAAGTAGACTCATCCGGTATGGTCATGAATTTTTGCTGCAAGCTACTTGCAGCAATATTCACCTTACAAAAACCTTGTGCTTCAGCAATCGCTTTTTTGCCCCAGCTACCGGTTAAAATATAATCCGCTGTTTTTTTTCCACGCAGTAAATTAATCGGCACCATACTAAATTGCAAACTTGCCCCACCTTGCAAAAATAGTACTTTATAATTATTCGGAATAGCCATCACTTCACGCAAATCAGCTTCGGCTTGCTCTGCAATAGACACGAACTCCTTGCCGCGATGGCTCATTTCCATCACGGACATGCCACAGCCCTGCCAATCTGCAAGTTCTTCACGCGCAATTTGCAAGACTTCATCGGGTACCATCGCAGGACCTGCGCTAAAGTTAAAAACTCGAGACATTTTTTTCTCCTACTGCCTTAAATAATTATCATACTTCTAAAAACGCGTTTATTTTTCTGACGGTTTATCATCTTCTGCTGGGGGAGTATTCGATGACGCGCTATTTTCTGATGGACGCTCATTTTCTAAGGAAGCATCCTCGTTCATAGATGCTTTTTTGTCTTCAGAGTCGTCATCTTCACTGATGTCTAAATCACAAATATTATCTAAACCGACCAGTTTTTCTTCTTTTCCAAGGTTGATCAAGCGCACGCCTTGGGTATTACGTCCCTGGGATGACACTTCAGAAATTCGAGTTCTTACCAAGGTACCACCATCGCTTATCAACATTATTTCGTCATCATCACCCGCCAGTACTGCCGCAACTACGTTTCCATTACGCTCAGAAGTCTGAATAGAAATAACACCTTGACCACCACGACTGTGTACGGGATAACCATCAACGGAGGTGCGTTTGCCATAGCCATTTGCCGTAGCCGTTAATACCTGACCATCATGCACCACAATCAACGCAATCACAGTCTGATCACCTACTAGCCTAATGCCGCGAACACCGGTTGCCGTACGTCCCATAGGCCGTACTTGTTCTTCCTTAAAACGAATGGCTTTGCCAGCACTGCTAAATAACATTATATTTTGTGTGCCGTCCGTAATATCGACACCCACTAATTGATCATCATCACGCAAATCAACCGCAATAAGACCACTTGAACGCGGACGTGAAAAATTTGCGAGCGAAGTCTTCTTCACTGTTCCTTTACTGGTTGCCATGAAAATAAACTTCTCAGGATCATATTCGCGAATAGGTAAAACCGCATTAATTCTTTCGCCTTCATCCAGCGGTAATAAATTCACGATAGGTCGGCCGCGTGCGGTGCGACTGGTTTGCGGGATTTCATAAACTTTTAGCCAGTAAAGTTTACCGCGACTTGAAAAACACAATAAGGTGTCGTGAGCACTTGCGATAAACAATTTGTCGATGAAATCCTCATCCTTCATACCGGTCGAAGATTTCCCACGACCACCTCGTCGTTGCGCGCCATAAGTCGTCAGTGGTTGAGATTTTACGTAACCCGCATGTGACAAAGTAACCACCATGGGTTCGTCGTCAATCATGTCTTCGGCACAAAGATCTAATTGAGTGTGTACTATTTCTGTACGTCTGGCATCGCCGTACTGGTCTCGAATCATCGAAATTTCTTGCTTGATGACTTCTAATAGTTTTACGGTATCACCCAAGATCTCGAGTAATCCTTCGATTTTAATAAGTAGCTCTTTATACTCATGAATAATCTTATCTTTTTCCAAGCCGGTTAAACGATTTAAGCGCATATCCAAAATAGCTTGGGCTTGAGCATCTGACAATAAATAACCATTTTCAGTCAAACCAAAGCTATCGCCCAACTCTTCAGGACGCGACAAACGCGCACCCGAACGACCTAACATTTCAGTCACCACGCCAGGCTCCCAGGACTGAGCCATCAAAGCCTGTTTCGCTTCTGCTGAAGTCTGCGAAGCTTTGATTAACGCGATAATGATGTCAATGCTAGCCAATGCGACGGCTAAGCCTTCTAGAATATGCGCGCGTTCGCGGGCTTTGCGTAACTCGAACTCAGTACGTCGCGTAACGACTTCCCGTCGATGACGAATAAAGGCTTCGAGCATTTGTTTGAGGGTTAATAAGCGGGGCTGCCCATCAACTAAAGCGACCATGTTGATGCCAAATACGTTTTGCATTTGAGTCTGCTGGTATAGGTTATTCAACAAGACGTCAGCATTTTCGCCACGGCGCAATTCAATCACCATGCGCATACCGTCTTTATCCGACTCATCGCGAAGCTCGGTGATACCTTCAAGCTTTTTGTCCTTCACCAACTCTGCAATTTTTTCTAATAATCGGGCTTTATTAACCTGGTAAGGTAACTCGTGCACTACGATGGTATCTTTACCGGTTTTTTCATTGCTCTCAATTTCAACCCGAGCACGAATATAAATACGTCCCTTGCCCGTGGTATATGCCTCCCGAATACCTCTAGAGCCATTGATGATTCCCGCAGTGGGAAAATCAGGTCCAGGAATATATTGCATTAATTCAGGTATTGTTAATTCTGGGTTTTCAATCAACGCAATCGTGGCATTAATCACTTCAGTAAGATTATGCGGTGCTATGTTGGTCGCGATGCCGACCGCGATGCCCGAGGAACCGTTCACCAGCAAAACAGGGAATTTAGCCGGCATTACCCGAGGTTCGTACTCTGATTCGTCATAATTGGGAAGAAAATCGACCGTTTCTTTTTCCAGATCAGCCAAGATTTCATGCGCTAATTTACTCATGCGTACTTCGGTATAACGCATGGCCGCTGGAGAGTCCCCATCGACAGATCCAAAATTACCTTGTCCGTCTACGAGCATATAACGCATGGAGAAGGGTTGCGCCATGCGAACAATGGCATCATATACTGCGGTATCACCATGCGGATGGTATTTACCGATGACATCACCCACAATCCGAGCTGATTTCTTATAGGGCTTATTAAAATCATTATTGAGTTCATTCATCGCAAACAAAACACGTCGGTGAACCGGTTTTAGCCCATCGCGCACATCGGGCAAAGCACGACCAACGATAACGCTCATCGCATACTCCATATACGACTGACGCATTTCGTCTTCAATATTTATCGGTAAAACTTCTCTAGCGAATGTTTCCATATACCTACTTTTTCTCAAAATAACGCATGTTGTTCATTGCCGATCATCAGGTGCTCAGTAGCAAACACAGGCTAGCTATACCCGATTCCACCAAAAACCCATTAGCAACTCAAAATTTTGTGCTTCAGCACTCCTGAAGTATGCTAGAAACACCCTTGATCCGACTGTTTTTAATAGGTTTTCAAGGTGGCGCCATTCTAGCATAAACGGAGTATAAGGTGCACCAATCAATGGAAACAGCTTGCGCAACAAACAAAAAGAAGATTATCGTAGACTCCGAGCTGTCACATGCGAGTCCCGCAAAATGAGACTATGCGTTGCACACATTCGTTTGTTTCACTGAATAAGGCCATTTGTGGCACAACACGCTGACTTCAAATGAGGATTAACAGGCCCTAGACTATGGCAAAAATACTTTGGGTTGAAGACCAAACACATTGGGTCAAAAAATTTAAACCAGTGCTTGAAAAAGCCGCACTTGACGATCAACCAAACCACCTTGATATTTTCAAGTTTGGTGAAGCGGCGAAACAGTTCATTACTAAGTCAGATAGGCAAAATGCACCCGATATCGCAATACTTGACGCGAGAATGAATGGAAATGACCATGCAGGTCTTTCGGTCTCTCAGGCGCTACATAAAAAATGGCCACATATACCGGTCATCTTCTTGTCTGAGCATAATGGCACCGACATAGAAAAAGAAGCCTTAGAGCAACGGTCAGTTGCAGACTTTATATCCAAACATCAAAAAAACATTGAGGAAGTTCTCACCTGGCGCATTAAAGCGGCTATCCGACAAAGTGCACTCACTAACTCAGATTCGGTTCAGAATATTTCTAATACCCTAATAGATGGCAATCTAAAACTAGACCTCGATAGCTGGGAAGTTTACTGGAAAGGCAAGAAACTGATGAATCCCGACAACCCAAAACGCCCATTATCGCCCACGCCACGTAAAATTCTTAAATTTCTCGTAGAACGTAGCCCACGTCCGGTAACCACATTTCAAATAGCCGAAGGCTTGGGATTAGACCCTGATCGATACGCTTACGCCACTTATCGCCAACATATCAAAACACTCAGACGCGCATTTGACATCGCAGACGGTGGCAAAGGACAATTTATCGAACTGTGCAAATCAGGCAGCGGCGTCGTCGCTGCAGGAGACGAGGGTGCATATTGTTGGAAAACAATCAAAGATTAATGACACAATGATGACGATCTCATTAAAGAAGCCCAAGATCTATTACCCCTGGGCTTCGTTTATCGCCAGCTTATGCGTGATTACGTTTTTCTTCGTGACTAACAACAATAGCGCACTATTGATTTCACTTAGTCTTCCCTCTTACTTACCAAGTGAACAAATAAAATATATCTTATTATTTTTCTTTTTGCTTATATTGACTATAGACCTGGTATTTCATAACCGTCGCAGCAAGCAAATGGATACCATTTTTGAAAAACACGAAAAGCTTCTCAGCGAACTGCAAACCTCGCGCAATGCGTTGCAAAACCGAGTACAAAAGTACTCTGGACACGCTGACAAATTAAAGCTATTCATCAGCGATAGACTGCTCGAACACATCGAATACGATGAAAAGTTTTTGCACTTTCAAAATATCGCGGCGGAAGTGCGGCATAACGGCGTCATTAGTTATGACAAAGTAAATACCGCTTTACAAGATGCATTAACCCATTCGGAAAATGACAAAAATCAAATTTACCTCGATGCACTGCACGCAATGGGCTACTTATGGGATTTGCTTGATCTTTCTACTACGGATAATATCGGTCTTTACATCGCCGAAAAAATTTACGTAGCCGAGGAACACTATTACCGCCAACAATTTGAAACCGAAAAATCGCCTGCCCCATTCTCGCCGATATTTTCCACACGCACGGCTGTCATCAAAGCATTAGCCCCTTTTATTCATGATCTCGACGAAAAACTACCGCTAGAAGGCCATAAAAAAACGCCTTATGAATACACAAATTCTCGTTTTCGTATCCATCTCAAATATTCTGACCACTTACTCGGTAATGAAAACTACATCATATTAATGCTAGAAAACTTGATCAATAATTCATTGTATTATATCAATCAAAAAAAATATTCCAGCAAACATTCAAGAGTCAATATCAGCCTAAATAAATCTGGAAAATACAGCAAATTATCGATTTACAACCCCGGACCTACGATTACCGAAGAAACTCGCGAAAATCTTTTCAAACTCGGGTATTCGACTAAACGCAGAAAAGGTGTCAATGGCAAAGGTCTTGGGCTTTATTTTGTCAATGAAATTATAAATGCATATGAAGGAAAAATAGAAATAAACAACATTCAAAATAAACCAGAACAATATGCAATTAAACTAAACCTTGAAAACGACCAAACACTCACAGAACAACTCGATGCATCTGTTAATCCCGATGGCAGAATCGTTACCTCAAGACTCAATAAGGAAAATCTAAACAATGATATTAGCTTCAAAACCAATAAAAAAATTACCGGTATTGAAATCACCCTATTATCGCGTAAAAAAACCTACTCGTTAAATCATCTATTTGATCGAAAAAACACTTTATTCATCGACCCAGTTCATGCCAACACTCCTCATTGGTATATTCAATTAAAGCACCTGAAATCAGGTACTAGAGTTATTTTTCAAGTGTTGGATATCAAAGGTGTGCAGTTTGATTTACTCATTCCTACCGCTGAATCAAGGCTTGAATCTGATTATTATGAAACGGATCAATAGGCTTTTCTAAGGATCGAATAATGAGTTTAGAAACCCACTTTTTTATAGGCCAACGAACATCGCTAGATATTCACCATAGCCCTCGTCTTCAAGATTATCTGAGGAAATGAATTTTAACGCAGCTGAGTTCATACAATACCGCTTCCCGGTTGGCGCTGGCCCATCATTAAACACATGCCCAAGATGCGAATCAGCATATTGACTTCTGATTTCGACACGCGTCATAAAAAAACCGCGGTCTTTAACTTCAATCAAAGACACACCGCTCATCGGCTGAGTAAAGCTCGGCCAACCCGTTTTTGATTCATATTTATCAAGCGAACTAAACAAGGGCTCACCGGATACCACATCAACATAAATACCCGGTACTTTATTATCCCAATACGCATTATCGAACGGCCTCTCTGTGCCATTCTCTTGAGTCACTTGAAACTGTAAATCATTTAGCTTTTGCTTGATCACACTCAATGCTGGACGTTGATACTTAGAAGACATCTTAGATATCACTCTCTTTAATTCTTGCTCACTATCACCCCAGATCGTTTTAAGATACTGATCGCGACCTGAACGCTGACGATAATAAGCATAACGAATAGGATTCTTCTTATAATAATCCTGATGATATTCTTCTGCCACATAAAATACTTTAGCAGGCTTGATTGGAACAACAATAGATTTAGAATAAATACCACTGGCGTCAAGCCTTTGCTTAGATTCTTCTGCAATTTTTCTTTGCGCTGCATCATGGAAAAAAATAACGGATCGATAATGCGGCCCTCTGTCGACAAATGATCCACCTTCATCCGTCGGATCAATCTGCCGCCAAAATACATCCAATAAGGTTTCATAGGAAATTTTACGCGAATCATATTTAATTTGCACCGCTTCAACATGTCCACTTTGACCGGAGGTAACTTGCGGGTAACTGGGATTTTTCACGTGTCCATCCGTATACCCAGAGACCACCGAAACAACCCCATCCAATTTTTCAAAGGGATGCTCCATACACCAAAAACAACCACCCGCCAGAATTGCGGTGGCGAGCTGCTGCCGTTCCGTCACCATTTCAGCGCTATCTTTTGAGTTTGCAGAAGCAATCAAAGATGAAGTGCCCAAAATACCAAAAAGAGTTAAACCCGTTAAACTAAGAATACTCAAAATTTGCTTCATTGTTGTCACTTTTTTCATTAACGCTCACCATATTATTGACCAGCTTATTGATTACCCGATACATCGTCACAGGCTAAAATCATATAAGCCATATATCGCCATTTGATCACGAAAAAATCACACTTTTGTCACGCCGGCCACGAGAACAAGCTAATAGCCTTTATCGATTTAACAATAATATTAATTCATGATAATATATTTATTAATATCAACAGGATATCAATCATTTCAATTTGCAAGCACATACGCTCCTACAAGGTATCTTTCGCTGAACATGTGCGCTGATAACAGCGACACATCATTAACCTTACTTTAAAGAATGCATTATGGATGAAAAGTTTTTTCTTATTAACAACCTAATAGCGGTCACAATTTCTAATTTTGGCGCCGAATTGCAATCACTCAAAACCCGCAACGGGACTGAACTCATTTGGCAAGCGGATGAGCACATCTGGCCACGCCACGCACCGAATTTATTTCCCATCGTCGGTCGACTGGTTAACGATCAATTAATCCACCGAGGAAAAACTCATCCATTAACGCAACATGGTTTTGCGCGTGACCATTTTTTTGAAAATATATTATTACGCCAAAATCAAGCTTGGTTTAGACTGGTTAATACCACCGATACCTTTAAATACTACCCTTTTCCCTTCGAATTCATCGTTAAATTTATTTTAGAGAAAAGCACACTCCATGTTGACTATCTAGTGCGCAATCAACATGAGCATGAATTACCCTTTAGCCTGGGAGCACACCCAGCGTTCATTTACCCCATTTATCCCAATATTGAACCATCAGCGCACATCATACAGTTTGCAAAACCTGAAACAGATGCAATATGGCAATTACAAAATGGCCTATTAGGTAAAAAGGTCGCTAACCCACTCAACAAGAATACGCTCCGTTTAACGCAAGGGGTTTTTAACCATGATGCACTGGTTTTTACCGATCTAAAAAGCCATTCTGTCGATTACGGCACCGCAGAAAAAAAGGCACTCTCGGTACATTTTGCAGATTTCCCAGACTTGGGTATTTGGTCCAAACCAGATGCTAACTTTGTGTGTATCGAACCCTGGTCAGGATATGCAAGTAAGCCAAATCACCTAGGCGAGTTTACTGCAAAAGAAGGCATCATAAAACTTCCAGCATATTCAGAACGCAGCTGGAGATATAGCATAGAAATCATCGATATAAATCTATAGCCTCTGATTAAGTGAGAGAGTGAGGTGTAATCATCAATCTTAATGCTGGCATGTATCACAGTAGGAGTAATATTTTATTTCAGAATATTTCTAATATCTCTGGATTTTCTGAAAATGCGGATTATTTCAACCGGTAGTTTTTAAATCCTTTAATTGGAAAGAAACGTACATTAGAAAGCAAAGAATTAATGGAAGTATATTTTTCTCCTATATACCCATAACGATTGAGATTTCGGTTTTTAGTGTACGTCATATTCCTTTCATGACGAGGCGAAATGACGCGTAATAG
>CAZWUO010000009.1:0-47942 GCA_964636675.1 uncultured Ectothiorhodospiraceae bacterium | reverse complement strand
GGTGTCCCTGAAAACTAAAGGCGGGCACGTCGTTGCGCCGTATCCCTTGCACAGACTGATCAAACAATGAGCGATGGGTTATTTCTAAGGATCCAGGCAAACTTGATTCATCAACGGCAAACCCATGATTTTGACTGCTTATCATTACCTCACCTGTTTCTATATCCTGCACAGGGTGGTTCGCACCATGATGACCGAATTTCATTTTCATTGTTTTGGCGCCACTTGCGAGCGCTAAAAGTTGATGACCTAAACAAATTCCAAATACCGGAATTTTATGTTCAAGAATTTTTTGAATGGCAGATATAGCATACTTACAGGGCTCAGGATCGCCCGGCCCATTGGATAAAAAAATACCTTGAGGGTTCATTGCCAGCACCTGCTCGGCTTGAGTGTCTGCAGGCACAACAGTAACCTTACATCCTTGGTTTACCAGTAGGCGTAATATGTTGCGCTTAATCCCAAAATCATAGGCGACCACATGATAAGGCAAGCCGACCTGGGTCTGATAACCTGAGTTAAGATCCCATATTGACTCACTCCATTCATACGTTGCACGGGTAGTGACTTTTTTTGCTAAATCCATTCCCTTTAAACCAGGAAACGCTTTAGCTTGCGCAAGCGCATTTGTTATATCGGCATCCGACCCGGTAACGATGCAGCCTGCTTGAGCCCCTTTGTCTCTTAATATTCGGGTTAATCGACGGGTGTCTATCCCCGCAAGCGCAATAATATTTCGCTCTTTGAGATAATAATCTAACGCATTCTCAGACCGCCAACTACTGTGTACCAAGGGTAAATCTCGAATCACGAGTCCAGCAGCGACAATCTCTGTTGCCTCCTCATCTTCTGAATTAATACCTGTATTACCAATATGAGGATAAGTCAAAGTCACTATTTGACGGCAATAAGATGGATCCGTTAGTATTTCCTGGTATCCCGTCATCGAGGTATTAAACACCAGCTCGCCCACCGTGCTGCCATTGGCCCCGATGGAATCTCCGTGGAAAACACTACCATCTTCAAGAACCAATATCGCTGGTATTTTCAATGTCGCCCCCATTTATGTACAAAAAGCGGGAGGCCGATGGCACCCCCGCTTTCTAAATCTACTTGTTGTATGGAATTTTACTCTGCCTATACGAATCTGTCTACGCAAGAGCAATCAGTAACACGTCCTGAATCATTACTTTTATGACTCGTTCACACTTGGAGTCCTTATTAGAGATTACAAACCAAGCACTTGCTGCATATCGTATAGACCTTTATTTTTAGCATGCAACCAATCCGCTGCACGCGCGGCTCCTTTTGCAAACGTCATACGGCTCGACGCCTTATGGGTGATCTCTACACGCTCGCCGTGAGACGCAAACATCACCGTATGATCGCCGACTATATCCCCAGCCCTTATGGTCGCGAAGCCAATCGTCTTAGGGTCTCTTACGCCGGTATTTCCTTCGCGGCCATAAAGCGCAATCTCGTCCAGATTTCTACCTAATGCTGCAGCCACCACTTCCCCCATACGCAAAGCGGTACCTGACGGAGCATCTAACTTATGCCGATGATGTGCCTCAATGATTTCAATATCAGAATCTTCACCGATTATTCGCGCAGCAATATCAAGTAGTTTCAAGCAAAGGTTAACACCTACACTCATGTTTGGCGCAAAACAGACAGGAATGGTTTCCGCAGCTTTTAGAATTTTAGTCTTTTCTGCTTCGCTAAAACCCGTTGTGCCAATCACAATCGACTTTCCCGTTTTCACGCAGGCTTGCATTGCTTGCAAACAAGGCTCTGGTAAGGTGAAATCGATTAACACGTCAAAACCATCGCTCACCGCCATCAGGTCATCCGTTAATGTTACCCCTATTCCTCTGCGTCCAATCAAATTTCCAGCATCGGTACCCAGCAGAGCATTGCCGGGTCGAACAATTGCCGCCGTTAAATTCAGGCCAGGATAATCTATCACAGCCTCTATGAGTTGACGCCCCATTCTTCCAGAAGCTCCGGTTATCGCAACACGTGTCATTCTTCTTCCCTAACTAAACTTTCATATCCTCAAAAAAATGCTTCACTTTGTTCAGCCAGGAATTTTCCTGCGGCCCGTGCTTGCCATCGGGGTGTAAGCTATCCTGGAATTGCCTAAGCAAGTCTTTTTGTGTGCCATTGAGTTTAACGGGTGTTTCCACCACAACCCGGCAAAACAAATCACCAACCGCACCACCGCGCACCGGCTTGACCCCTTTAGCACGTAGACGAAACATTTTCCCCGTTTGAGTTTCAGTGGGGATGCGTAATTTTACCCGCCCATTAAGCGTAGGGACTTCAAGTTCCCCGCCTAATGCAGCAGTCACTATGCTCACCGGAACCTCGCAATAAAGGTTTTCCTCTTCGCGCGTAAAAATAGGATGCTCACGCACATTAATATGGATATACAGATCACCCGCGGGACCATTGCTTTCACCCGCTTCGCCTTCACCCGCAAGTCTTATCCGATCCCCGGTATCAATACCTGGAGGGATTTTTGCGGAAAGCGTTTTGTGCTCTTGCACACGACCTGAACCATGACAAGGACTGCACGGATTAGTAATCAATTTTCCACTGCCATGACATTGCGGACAGGTCTGCTGCACCGAAAAAAAACCTTGCTGCATTCTCACTTGACCATGCCCCGCACACGTTGTACAGGTTGTTGGATGGGATCCTTTTTTAGCCCCATTTCCACCACAGCTTTTACAGCTAACATAGGTTGGAACGCGAATTTTTACGGTACTACCCGTAACGGCTTCTTCGAGAGAAACTTCGAGATTATAACGTAAATCAGCACCTCGATTTACGCGACCGCCACCGCGACCTCCAGCACCACCAAATATATCACCAAATATATCACCAAATATATCACCAAATCCGGCGCCTTGCGCACCTCCGCCCATACCTGCTGACGGATCAACACCCGCATGTCCAAATTGATCATAGGCAGCACGCTTTTGCTCGTCATTCAATATGTCAAAAGCTTCTTTTGCTTCTTTAAATTTATCTTCAGCTTCAGCATTTTCCTGGTTTCGGTCAGGATGGTATTTCATTGCCAGTTTGCGAAAAGCTTTTTTTAGCTCGCTTTTGTTAGCATTTTTTGCAACACCAAGGACTTCGTAACAATCTCGTTTTGCCATACTATTTACCAGCTCTTAAATGTGAAACAGGTGAGTCTTATGCTCACCTGTTTATTTACATGCATTACAAAAAAATAAAGCTATTTTTTTAGCATCTATTATCGATCATAAACAATGACTATTTATTATCTTTCACTTCTTCAAACTCTGCATCGACAACATCATCTTTTTTGGTATCGCCAGGTGCTTCGTCAGCGGTTCCTGCGGCCGATCCAGCAGCACCTTCAGTTTGCGCTTTTTGTGCATAAACACGTTCCGCTAATTTTCCAGAATGCTCGGTTAAGGCTTGGGTTTTAGCTTCAATATCGTCTTTATTATCGCTCTCCAATGCAGCTTTCAATGCGACGATCGCGTCATCGACATTTTTCTTTTCTTCTGCGGTCACTTGATCACCAAGTTCTGCTACCGATTTTTCGGTCGCATGAATCATATTTTCTGCTTGGTTGCGAACTTGAACCGTTTCCTGAAAAATACGATCTTCTTCGGCATGCACTTCTGCATCTTTGACCATGTTAGCAATTTCTTCATCCGATAAACCGCTGGATGCTTTTATGATGATTGATTGCTCTTTGCCCGTCGATTTGTCTTTCGCGGATACATTTAAAATACCATTTGCATCAATATCAAATGTCACTTCAATCTGCGGTGTACCACGCTGCGCAGGAGGGATGTCTGAAAGATCAAAACGTCCCAGTGATTTATTGCCAGTGGCCTGTTCACGCTCACCTTGCAAGACATGTACGGTTACCGCTGTTTGATTATCTTCTGCGGTAGAGAAAACCTGGTTTGCCTTCGTTGGAATCGTGGTATTTTTATCAATAAGCTTAGTCATTACACCGCCCATTGTTTCAATACCTAAGGATAACGGTGTAACATCAAGTAACAAGACATCTTTAACTTCACCGCCAAGCACACCCCCTTGAATGGCTGCACCAACAGATACCGCCTCATCGGGGTTTACGTCTTTGCGTGGCTCTTTGCCAAAGAAATCTTTAACCGCCTCCTGCACTTTAGGCATTCTCGTTTGACCACCAACCAGGATAACATCGTCAATTTCTGCCACCGATAAACCAGAATCTTGTACCGCTGTTTTGCAAGGTGTAATTGAATTGGTAATCAAATCTTCGACCAAAGACTCTAGTTTTGCACGGGTCACTTTAATATTGAGATGTTTTGGTCCCGTCGCATCTGCCGTAATATAAGGCAAATTAACTTCAGACTGTTGGGTTGAAGATAATTCAATTTTTGCTTTCTCAGCCGCTTCCTTTAAGCGCTGCAAGGCCAATGGGTCGTTATGTAACTCAATACCTGTTTCTTTTTTAAACTCAGCAGCGAGATAATCGATGAGACGTGTATCAAAATCTTCACCACCGAGGAACGTATCCCCATTGGTTGCTAATACTTCGAATTGATGCTCGCCATCGATTTCAGCGATTTCAATAATAGAAATATCAAAAGTGCCACCCCCTAAATCGTATACCGCAATTTTTTTATCACCACGACTTTTATCCATTCCATAGGCAAGCGCAGCGGCCGTTGGCTCATTAATGATGCGTTTAACATCAAGGCCGGCAATCTTACCTGCATCTTTGGTCGCCTGACGCTGAGAATCATTAAAATAAGCGGGAACAGTGACCACTGCCTCTGTGACTTCCTCACCTAAAAACTCTTCGGCGGTTTTTTTCATCTTCATCAGAATACGCGCTGACACCTCGGGAGCCGCCATTTTCTTGCCATTGGCTTCTAACCAAGCATCGCCATTATCTGCTTTTACGATTTTATACGGCACTAAGGATATGTCTTTTTGCACGACTTTTTCGTCGAATTTACGACCAATGAGCCGCTTAACCGCGAAAAAAGTGTTCTCCGGATTAGTCACTGCCTGACGCTTTGCCGGTTGGCCTATGATGATTTCACCGTCTTCAGCAAATGCAACGACTGAAGGCGTTGTACGCTCACCCTCGGCATTTTCCAAAACTCTGGGTTTGCCACCGTCCATTATGGACACACAAGAATTTGTTGTACCTAAGTCAATACCAATGATTCTACCCATGGTCGATCTTCTCCGTTGATTATTTTATAGCGTTTATTCAATTAGCCTTTATATTGGGGCTACTGCAAATTTTTCAAGATCTTAGGAATAGGATACGCGGGTCGTCCATCCCTCAAGCACGTTCATCAATAGATTTTTTATCTGCTGGTGGCGCGCTATTTTTTGCGACGATGACCATTGCAGGTCGCACCAGGCGTTCATGCATTAGATAACCTTTTTGCACAACGGTTAATACCGTATTTGCTTCCACGTCGTTATTTTCCTGCAGGGTCATAGCCTGGTGATGTTCAGAGTTAAATTTCTCACCTTTAGGGTCTATTGCAATAACGCCTTGTTTTTCAATTGCGCTAAGCAACATTTTCAAGGTCAACTCACTACCTTCTCGAAACTTAGTCACTTCAGCACTTTCATCATTCGCAGCGGCTAAACCAAGTTCCATACTGTCAACGATGGGCAACAACTCGTTAACCATTTTTTCAAGTGCGAACTTGTGTGCATTTTCGACATCTTTCTGCGCTCGCCGCCGCACATTCTCTAGCTCGGCCTTGGTGCGCAAATAATGATCCCAGTTTTCTTGGGCTTTTGCTTCCAGCGCTGCTATTTTTTTAAGCAATCCATCCTTATCGAGATCAGGCGAATTGTTGCCCTCTGAAGAAACAGAATCATCTGTCTTTTGAGTCGAATTATTCGCCTTGGCGGCGTTTTGTGTGGGTTCATCGGCTAAATCGTCGATAGAGCTCTGTTCTTTCGCTTCCGTCATGCATGACTCCAATTCTTCTGCTATTTCATAATGTTACGACCATCCAAAAGCCGCAACTATGGCTCACGATATGGTTTATTAAGCCGTTTCTGAAGATATGGGGATTATTTTTTAAATTCCAATGCGGAACCCAAAATTTTTGCAGTAATATCAACAACAGGAATAACTTTTTGATATTTCATCCGCATTGGACCGATAACCCCCAACACACCGAGAAACTCTCCATCTACTTCATACGGCGCAGTAATAATACTGCAATCGTCTAATTCCTGCTTACCAGACTCACCACCGATATAAATTTTCATTTGATGCGCGAGTAGGCATTGATCCAAAACTTCTAAGATAGTTTGCTTTTGCTTGAATACTTCGAACAACTGCTTGAGCTTATCGGTATCCGCCATTTCTTGAAAAGACACCAGATTAGTTTTTCCAGCCACTAATAGCTCATCAGGCTGTATTTCATCGGTTTGATTATCCGGGAAGAGTTGATCCGCCACGTCAACCAAGGTCTCCATGAATTCATTAACCTCTTCACGCGCTGATTTCAGCTCATTAACGAGTTGTTTGCGTACTGTTTTTAAGTCTATACCTGAAAACATTGAATTTAAATAATTAGACACTTTTTGCAACTCATCAGCGGTGTGGTTGCGTCGGGTATTTAAAATTCGATTTTCTACTTCACATTCATTAATCACTAATATGGCCAAGACTCGATTTTGGGAAAGTGGCAAAAACTCAATTTTCCGTAATTGGGTATGTTTACGCCGCGGTAACATCACCACACTGGTCAATTGAGTGACTTCCGATAACACATCACTGGCCGAAGCAATAATATTATTGGGGTTAGCTTCTGTACGAATTTGCTTAGAAATATCGTTGGCTTGATTGCTCTTGACTGGATTAACGGTGACCAGACTATCCACAAAAAAACGGTAGCCCAAATCCGTAGGTACTCTACCCGAAGAGGTATGTGGAGATTGCACCAAGCCTTTCGCTTCCAGGTCAGCAAGCACATTGCGTATCGATGCGGAACTCAGCTCAAGTCCAGAATCTTTGGATAATGATTGTGATCCTACCGGTTGACCATCATCGATATACTTTTCAACCAAAGATTTCAGTAATCTCTGAGCTCTATCACTTAATTCTGGCGCTTCAGTAATGCGGTTTACCTCTGCGTGCTCGTGTTTTTTATTCATTACCGTACATATTTCATCCATCAATACTTATTATTATCCCTTGGGGTGGCGAGCTTAGAGAGAAGTCTCGAAAATACCGCAAAGCAAAACCCAGTCCGTAGATGACACTTGATAGTGCGCGTTATAGAACATTTTGTTAAGCGCATAATAAATACACGTTTTTGCTTAATCTCTCGCCCTATTTTCCCCTTAGCACTCGCTAACAGAGAGTGCTCAAGATGTGACGCTAGCAGCGGCTACCTATACTGTCAAGATGATAACTATTGGACTAGTGATTAATACATGCTAAGTTACTGATAGTTAAAGAAGGACGAATTAATGCCCGCAGAGTTCAAAACCATTGGAATCATTGGAAAATTTGCCAATGTGCAAATCCAAGAGCAAATAATCACGATGTTTGAGTATCTCGAAAACAAGGGCCTGCGCGTCCTGTTAGATCAGGGTACGGCAGAAGCTCTGCAAATCGAGCATATTGATTCTCTGCCTCGCGCAGGCCTGGGCGAGGAAAGCGACTTAATCATCGTTCTCGGTGGTGATGGTACTTTATTAAACGCCGCACGCTCACTGGTCAAATACGAAATCCCCATTATTGGCGTCAACCTTGGTCATTTGGGATTCTTAACCGATATTTTATGGGACGATTTTCAGCAAAAACTAGACGAAATATTTGCGGGTGATTTTCAACAAGACGACCGCCTCATGCTGGACGTAGAAATCATGCGCAGCGGTGTTTTGCTCAGCAAAAGCATTGCATTTAATGAAGTGGTGGTACATAAGTGGGAAGAAGCTAGAATGCTTGAATTTGAGACCTATATCGATGGGGGGTTCGTCAATACTCAGCGTTCTGATGGACTCATTATCTCTACGCCCACCGGCTCTACCGCATATGCTCTGTCCGGTGGCGGCCCTATTATGGAACCGTCGCTACATGTCATATCGCTGGTTCCTATTTGCCCACACACCTTGAGCCAGCGACCGTTGATGATTCGAGGTGATAGCGAAGTAGTGATTTCCATCAGCGAAGCCGGTCATGCAAGTGCCCAAGTGACGTGCGATGGCCAGATTAATATGGGCGTAGCCGCAGGCGATAAAATTATTATTAAAGGCTATGAAAAAAGAGTCACCTTATTGCATCCAGAAGAATATAATTACTTTGAAATATTAAGAACCAAACTCCACTGGGGCGAAAAACTGTGAAACTAAGCAATATTAATATCATTAATGCTAAACTGCTATTGAAACCACGGTTACTGCAAGCTAAAAACTAACATTTCACTCAATGCTAACAGCCATTTACATACGCGACTTCGCGATTGTCGACAAACTAGAACTTGACTTCCACACAGGTATGACTGTCTTAACCGGTGAAACCGGTGCTGGAAAATCTATCGTCATCGATGCACTCGGTATAGCGATAGGTAATCGTGCAGACTCTTCTCTGGTACGGAATAATTGCAAACGCGCCGAAATCATTGCGCGCTTTGATATTTCCTCACTCCCTCGTATCTCCAAATGGCTGCTCGATAATGAATTAGACGATAACAACGAGTGTATATTACGGCGAACTATTTCAGCCGACGGAGGGTCGCGTGCGTATATCAATAATCGCCCCGTACCACTACAAACCATTAAAAGTATTGCCGAACCATTAGTCGATATACATAGCCAACATCAACACCAATCACTCATGCAAGCGAATAGTCAGCTTGAATTAACGGATGCCTATGGCAATCATCTTGCTCTCGTTGAACAAGTAAAAAATATCGCTCACGAAACAAAAAAAACGCAACAAAAAATACATGCGTTGGAAATCACTTCAGCGGAGAAACAAACCCGCAATGACTTCATCCGCTTCCAGCTCAACGAACTCGAAAACTTAGCATTAGCCAATAATGAGTGGAAAGCATTAGAGAAAGAACACGCACATTTAGCAAACGCTGAAGACATTGAACTCGCCGTCCGTAGCAGCTTGGACGCCTTGCAGGACCATCCTGGTTCGGCACTCAGTCAGCTGCAAATCGCCACGCGTCATTTGTCATTACTGGCTAACATCCTCCCTCAAGCTAAAAATATCTTATTGTCCGTAGAAAATGCCAACATTCAGCTAGAAGATGCAATCACGGATATTCGCTCACTCAAACAATCCGAGGAAATAGATCAAAATCGACTTGAATGGGTTGAAACGCGAATGGGACAACTGCTTAGTATGGCTAAAAAACATCAAGTAGACCCTGGCAAGCTAAATTCGGTCATCCAACGATTGACCGGCGAACACACACAATTGCAAGAAACCGATGAAGCGATTACTGAGCTAAAGCTCAGCCTTCAGCTACAACAAAAAAGGCATCAAATACTTGCAGACAAACTGACCACTGCACGTATTAAAGCCATCAAAACACTGTCTCTCAAGGTCACAAAAATCATGCATACCTTAGGCATGCCGAATAGCGAATTTCAAACCGTGCTCGTTCCAATAACAAAAAATACCTTATCAATTCATGGCAATGAAACCATTCGGTTCGATATCCGTACCAATCCAGGCCAACCGTTTAAACCACTCAATAAGATTGCTTCCGGCGGAGAACTTTCTCGCATCAGCCTGGCGATTCAAGTCATCACCGCACAAGTTGCAAAAATTCCCACATTAATCTTTGATGAAGTAGACGTTGGTATTGGCGGCGCAACAACAGAAGTTGTCGGTGAACTGTTAAAAAAACTATCTGCCGATCGACAAGTCTTATGCATCACCCATCAAGCACAAGTTGCAGCACAAGGTCAGCAACATTATTTTGTAAAAAAATCGACGAGCAAAAGCACAACGCAAACCTCCATTGATATATTAAGCGCAGAAGAATGCATTATCGAGCTTGCTAGAATGATAGGCGGCATAGAAATTACCGAGCCAATCATGAATCATGCACAGGAAATGTATACCCGAGCACGTCAACAGACCCTAGTTGACTAGGATCTGCAATCCCCGCAAATTCCATAAATCGTTAAATTATGGTCAGTCATTTCAAATCCTGCTTTTTGGGCAATTTCTCGTTGCCGTTTTTCGATGATTTCATCGACGAACTCTTCCACTTTGCCACATTTCATGCAAACAATGTGGTCATGATGTTCACCGCTATTCAACTCATATATTGCCCGCCCGTCTTCAAATCGATGGCGACAAACAATCTTGGCACTCTCAAACTGGGCCAATACGCGATAAATGGTCGCAAGACTGATTTCTTCCTCAAGCTCCAACAGGGTTTTGTAAATCGACTCCGCACTGTGATGTTGATTTTGATCTTGCTCGAGTAACTCGAGTATCCTTACACGGGGCAAGGTAGCTTTCAAGCCTGCTTGTTTTAACTCGGTTCTATCTATTCCCATATTTTTTCACTTATTATCCTGGTTTGTTCAACGAACGTTACACAGATCATATTTTCTGTCCAAATACGTCATGGCTTATAATGAGCATCGAGAAAAAACGAACTCAACCTAGAATCCGCAGTTAGACGGCATGCAGAGTGCGCTTATAAGTGGTGAAGAGCAAGATACGATGAAGGGCGTAGCCCGCTATTGTAACGATTCGCAACGACGCTATTCACGCTTAAAAGCGTGCTATTCATCGCGTAGCGCCCTCATCCTCTGAGTGAATTCGACAAACAAGCTCATGCGTTTTTTAATCCGCCGCTTAACGATGCCTCATAGTGGTCAACTGCGGAATCTAGGTTCAATGCTTAATCCCCCTCCCCCCAAAAAAAAGCAGTCTAAAATAGCTGCTTACCCTATAAGGATTTTGTATAATCCCCCTGGGTTTTATCAAATGAGGAGTCAACCCTATGCACTTGAAAATTTTGCTTTTCATTCTGATGCTTAGTCTACCTTTCAGCGCGTGCACAATCCACCGAATTGACATCCAGCAAGGCAATGTCATCACCACTGACATGGTGGATGGCCTAAAATTAGGCATGAGCAAAAGACAGGTTCAGTTTGTGATGGGAACCGCCATGTTACAAGACCCTTTTCATCCTGATCGCTGGGATTATATCTTTACCCTGCAACCCGGCGATACGCGAAAAATTACAGAAGCAAAACGAGTGACTGTGTATTTCAAGGATGAGCAATTAATAAAAATAGATAAAGAAGGTATTTAAGGGCCTGGGCGATAAAAACTGAGCATGTCGTGACACAGACAGTCGCCCACCCACATAGTCCTCTACCATCACTACGTGATAACAGAGACCTTGCATTATTTACTTGTTACCTTTTCCCCCTCGGCTAAGTCTCCACCACCTTTTTTCATTCGCTTACCTTGCGCAGCCCGGCGCCGGCGAACTTCCTTAGGGTCGGCAATCAGAGGTCGATATATTTCTACTCGGTCACCCTCTCTTAATACTTGCGTCGGCTTAATCAATTTTCCAAAAATACCGATTTTATTTTGTTTAATAAGCTCAATATCAGCGTACTTTTCCAGTAATCCAGAGGACTGTATCGCCTGCATCACCGTAATACCTAGCTCTGCATTTAACGCGACAATCTCTTGTTCATCCGGCAATGCATAGGAAACTTCGATTTTAATTTTAGAACTTGTTTCCATATAAGTCTTCTGCTCTTTTTACAAACGATTCGACCATTGTATTGCAAATTTGGCTAAATATAGGCCCAAACGACATATCCAATAATTTATTTGAAAACTCGAAGTCTATTTCAAAAACCACTTTGCAAGCCCTATCTTCAAGCGGTAAAAAGAACCATTTCCCGTTTAGGGTTTTAAATGGCCCATTGACAAGTTTCATCTTAATTTCAGAATTCTCTTTGTTAACATTACGCGTGGTAAATATCTTATGTAAACCTGCTTTTGCTATCTCAATGCTCGCCTCTACTTCTGCATCCTGTCTGCGATGCACTGTAGTGGATTTACACCACGGTAAAAACTCTGAATATTTTTCGATATTGTTGACAAGTTCATACATTGAACTTGCGGAAAAAGGTACCAATGCACTGCGATTAATCATCGTCATTTTATTACCCAATGATTCCAGTCGCCGTTAGAAATACCACAATGACAGCTATAGGAGTGACATAGCGAACCAAAAATAACCATATATCAAAGAAATAAGAACGCTCAATATTGAGTTCATTTGCTGCAGCGGTTTTTGGTAAAACCCAACCAACAAATATCGCAATCGCTAAACCACCCAGAGGTAACATAATATTGGCGGTTAAATAATCTAAAAAATCAAAAAAAGTTTTATCAAAAATTTTAATTTCACTTGCAATATTAAATGAAAGCACGGTTCCTATACCCACTACCCAAGTGACAATACCCGCAAAGATAGAGGCACTAATACGCCCAAAGCCTTTGTTTTCAATTAGCCAGGTTATCGCGGGCTCAATCAAGGATATCGCAGAACTCCATGCAGCAAATGCCAATAGAACAAAAAAGAGGGTTCCAAAAAAGCTGCCTCCAGGCATTTGCCCAAATGCAATGGGTAATGTTTGAAATATCAAACCAGGGCCAGCACCCGGCTCCAGTCCGTTGGCAAATACAATCGGAAAAATAGCAAGACCTGCGAGTAAGGCCACTAAGGTATCTGCACCAGCAATCACAATAGTGGTTTTTGCGATCGACGTATCTGCGGGTAAATAGGATCCATAAATCATAATCGCGCCCATGCCTAAACTCAGGGTAAAAAATGCATGCCCCATCGCAATTAATACGCTATCGGCGGTCAACTTGGTAAAATCAGGATTGAATAAAAACTTAAACCCTTCAAAAAAGTTGCCCATGGTCATCGCATAAGCCACCATGATTAGCAACAACACAAAGAGTGCAGGCATTAAAAACTTGACTGCTTTTTCTATCCCATGCTCCACCCCTCTAGCGACAACCAACATGGTGATAAAAATAAACAGGGTATGCCAAAACATCAATACACCAGGCGACGCGAGAAATGCACTAAATGTTGAATCAACCAATTCTGCCGAAGCACCTTCAAAAGTACCACTAGCCACTTTTTCAATATAGGATAAAGCCCATCCTGCAATAACACTGTAGTACGACAAAATCAGAAAACCGGCAATCATCCCGGCCCAACCAATATACTGCCATCGATCATGGGCACTCGCTTCAAAACGCAGCTTTCTCATTGCATTAATGGGGGTACTTTTTCCACGTCGGCCCAGCATCACTTCGGCCATCATTATCGGAATGCCTATGACGGCTATGCATAACAAATAAACAAGCACAAACGCACCACCACCGTTTTCTCCGGTGATATAAGGAAACTTCCAGATATTACCCAAACCCACTGCCGAACCTGTCGCCGCCAGTATAAAAGCCCAGCGTCCAGACCACTGCCCGTGAATTGTTTGCTTATTTGAATTCATCTAACTACCTACATTAAAAAATGTCGTCATGCTAATTCTCAATGAAAAAGCGTAAAAACTCAACCAAGCCCTCACTCAATCTAACAAACTTGTGCAATAACTTGTCGAAAACTAACAAATTTTGTCGCTTATGCCAACAAATGGTTATAATGCGCACCCATGGGACATTCAAAAAAGAAAGCTAAACAATCTACGAGCAACATTATCGGTAAAAATAAAAAAGCACGCCACGACTATACTATCGTAAACACCTACGAAGCCGGAATCAGTCTGCAAGGCTGGGAAGTTAAAAGCTTGCGTTCTGGTAGGTTGCAACTGCGAGATGGCTATGTCTTTTTAAAAGATGGTGAAGCATTTTTACTTGGCACCTTGATTACACCGCTACCAACCGCTGCAACACATACCGTTCCTGATCAAAAAAGAACTCGAAAACTTTTGCTGCATCGGCGTGAATTAGACAGCCTCATCGGCGCGGTAGATCGTAAGGGGTATACCATTGTTCCACTGGATATGCATTGGGGTAATAAGTCACTGGCTAAAGTTACTATTGGCCTCGCCCAAGGTAAACAATCTCATGATAAGCGAGAAAGCGAAAAAAATCGCGACTGGCAGCGAGAAAAACAAAGAATACTACGTGGAAAATAATACCCTCAATATAACAACAGGCTCGGAAACCTAACTGCCTTGTTTATCTTCAGCAGTGAGTGATTCAATTTCTTGCGCATTCAACTCACGACATTTACCGGCGCGCACACTGCGATCTAATACGATATCTGCATAGCGCACCCGCGCCAAGCGACTTACCACATGCCCAACGGCTTCCCATAAACGTCGCACTTCACGATTGCGGCCTTCGCAAAGGGTAATATGATACCAATGATTGGCGCCTTCACCTCCCCCGTCAACAAGAGTATCAAACTTGGCAATACCATCGTCGAGCAATACCCCAGTTGTAAGTTTTTTGAGAGTATCAGCAGTCACCTTACCTAATACGCGTACGGCATACTCACGTTCTATACCAAAGCTAGGGTGCATTAATTTGTTCGCAAGTTCTCCATTATTGGTGAATAACAGCAAACCAGAAGTAGCGATATCGAGTCGACCAATAGAAACCCAACGGCTTCCTTGAAGTTTAGGCAAATGATCAAACACGGTAGGCCTACCTTCCGGATCATTTTTAGTGGTGACTTCTCCAACGGGCTTATGGTACATAATGACCCGGGTACGCTTTTGATATAAGCGCTGTTTAGGAATCAATTTACCATTCAGTTTAATCAAATCCCCCGGAGAACAACGATCTCCCAGCCCTGCGATTTTACCATTGAGCTTTACCCTGCCCTCGCTAATCATTGTTTCAAGTTGCCGACGTGATCCATAACCTGCGCGAGCCAATACCTTTTGTAGACGTTCGCCTTCTTGCAGCGTTGCTTTTGAGCTCTGAGGCTTGCGTTTATTTTTACGATTCGGTGGCTTCGATAGCATGCGTTTGTTCACTCAATTCAATTTCCGTTAGATTTTCTGCGCCAGCAACAGCGTTCTTCGGTTTATCTACAGTTCTGCCAGGGCTTTCGGGAGAACTTTCATAAGAACCAGGATCAGAACTGCCAGGACTTTCTAGAGAAACATCAAGCACAGTGTCGGGATGACGATCAACGATGTCTTCAGGATTATCCGCTAATGCAACATCATCACTCACAGCATTTCCGAGTTCAAATTCTATCTTGTCAATATCCTGAAGCTCAGAGAGCACAGGCAATTCATCTAAGCTTTGCAAATTGAAATAATCCAGAAAATGTTTTGTGGTCGCAAACAAAGAAGGTCGGCCCGGTACATCCTTGTGTCCAACAACCCGTATCCACTCACGCTCCATCAGGGTCTTAATAATATGCGAACTCACCGCTACGCCTCGGATATCTTCAATTTCACTACGGGTAATAGGTTGCCGATAAGCCATTAGCGCAAGTGTCTCCATCAACGCACGCGAATACCTCGCGGGTTTTTCATCCCATAATTTGGATACCCAAGACGCGTAATCTTGTTTCACTTGAAAACGAAAACCAGAGCTGATTTCTTTCAGTTCAATACCTCGATCATTATATTCTTCGACCAGGCTTGCTAAGGCTTGATTTATCTCTTCAATAGAAGGGTTTTCAGTCGCATCGAACAAGGTCTGCATGCGTTTTTTGCTCAGCGGCTCGTCGGCCGCAAATATCGCGCACTCCAAAATTTTCTTCAGTTGCTCTTCAGTCATTAAACTGCCTTCACATGTATAGGACCAAATGGTTCATTTTGCACAAGTTCTATCAGTGATTCCTTGAGTAATTCAAGTATCGCCAAAAATGCCACAACGATACCACGACGCCCTTCAATGAATTCGAACAAATTCGCAAATTCCACAAAGCTATCCTTGTTTAGCCTCGTCAATATTTTACCCATTTTTTCTCTTACCGATAACGCCTCCTTTTTGACATGGTGATGGGTAAATAGCTCTCCGCGTTTTACGACATCTTGCAACGCAAGAAGGATATCTTTCATATTGACTGCAGGAGGCGTTTTTGAAATATTTTTGTTGATGTAAATAGAAGTAATCGGAAAAATATCACGTCCCACCTGGGGTAAATTATCGATATCTAGCGCGGCTTTTTTAAATTGCTCATACTCTTGCAGCCGCCTAACGAGCTCTGCTCGTGGATCATCTTCTTGTCCCTCTTCGATGGGCCTTGGTAATAACATGCGTGACTTTATTTCAGCCAGCATTGCTGCCATGACCAGGTATTCACCCGCCAACTCTAGATGCACGTGTTTCATAAGCTCTACGTAATCCATATACTGGCGCGTGATTTCAGCGATGGGTATATTGAGTACATCAAGATTTTGCTTCTTTATAAGATACAGCAATAAATCCAAAGGCCCCTCAAAGGCTTCAAGAATAATTTCTAATGCTTCGGGTGGAATATAGAGATCGTGTGGAATCGATGTTACGGGAACACCGTGAACATGCGCATAAATCAACTCTTGATCATCTTGCGAAGACTCATCGACAATAGAATTAGTCACAACAACACCTCAAATCATCTTAGCGGTATGACAAGCCCATCACTTGCCTTACTTCGTCGAGTGTTTCACGCGCTATATCACGTGCTTTCTCGCAACCTTCTGCAACAATGTTGCGGAGTAATTTTGGATCATCAATAAATTGCTGTGCGCGTTCACGAATCGGTTTTTGTTCTCTAAGCACCGCATCAATAACATGCTGTTTACATTCCAAACAGCCGATTCCAGCCGTCGTACAGCCTTCCTGCACCCATTGTTTCAAATCATCTTTCGAATACAATTGATGAAATCCCCAAACCGGGCATTTTTCAGGATTACCAGGGTCTGTTCTGCGCACCCGTGCCGGATCGGTTTGCATGGTTTTCATTTTCTTTTCCACACTCGTTGCATCTTCACGCAAACTAATGGTGTTGCCATAAGATTTAGACATTTTTTGTCCATCCAGGCCCGGAATTTTAGACATCTCGGTGAGTAACGGCTGGGGCTCGGGTAAAATGATTCTGCCACCTCCTTCAAGATAGCCAAACAGTCTTTCCTTATCACCGACAGAGATATTATGCTGCGACTCCAATAAGGCCCTACCCGTATCCAAAGCCTCAACATCACCTTTTTCTTGATATCTTTTGCGCAATTCGCTGTAGAGCTTCGCATTTTTTTTACCCATTTTTTTTATCGCGGCCTCAGCCTTTTCAGCAAACCCCGGTTCTCTTCCATAGAGATGATTAAACCGCCGCGCAACCTCGCGAGTTAATTCAACGTGTGCGACTTGATCTTCTCCAACAGGTACAAACCCGGCTTTATAAATTAAAATATCGGCGCTTTGCAACAAGGGATAACCTAAAAAACCATAAGTCGCCAAATCCTTTTCTTTTAACTTCTCCTGCTGATCTTTAAACGAAGGAACGCGCTCCAACCACCCTAAGGGGGTCATCATCGATAACAGCAGATGCAACTCCGCATGCTCAGGGACTTTTGATTGGATAAAAATATTCGCGGAA
Source organism: uncultured Ectothiorhodospiraceae bacterium (assembly GCA_964636675.1). Taxonomy (GTDB): domain Bacteria; phylum Pseudomonadota; class Gammaproteobacteria; order S012-40; family S012-40; genus JALUUH01. The sequence goes on along the minus strand of CAZWUO010000009.1, from coordinate 30,330 downwards.
CCGGGATTAATGCCCGCAGCCAACCAGTCAATCACCATGTCCCACACACTGTCACTAATAATCGCTGGATCTTCGTAGTGTGTGGTTAACGCATGCCAATCAGCGACGAAAAAGAAACATTCATATTCATGCTGTAACTCAACCCAGTTTTTTATCACCCCGTGGTAATGACCTAAATGCAACTTGCCTGTAGATCGCATACCTGACAAAACGCGTTGATGATGACTTGCTACCGATCCCAAATTAACCTCCTAATCACCCAGTCCCTGCAAGTAACTCGCTTGCAAAATCAAGTACGCCGTCAAGGTATTTAACCGTGTACTGAGTATTAACTCACCAATGCCAATACGGCACTACGAAGCCCGGTTACCGGGCCTGACATAATCCACGACAATACGCCAAGAAACAGTAAGCCTAATAGAATAAATAGGCCATAAGGCTCGATTTTACTGACTCTCCATGCCAGCGGGCCGGGTAATACGGATATCAGCACCCGTCCACCATCCAATGGAGGAATAGGCAGTAAATTCAAAACCATTAAAATAATATTAATAATAATCCCTGCATCGCCCATTAAGATCAACGGCATCGCAAAGCTAGAGCCAGTCGCGCTTAATACCAGACCCACTTTCAAAATAAGCGCCCAAAATAAGACCATTAGCAAGTTCGCGCCTGGGCCGGCGAGTGCCACTAGAGCTACATCTCTCTTGGGCTTCTTAAGGTTTTCCCAGGTAACCGGAACCGGTTTTGCCCACCCAAAGATGAAGCCACCTAATAATACAAGCACGCCAGGCACCAACAAAGTTCCAATCAAATCAATATGTTTGAGTGGGTTTAACGTAAGGCGCCCAAGCATTTTCGCGGTCGGATCACCGAGATAATTGGCCACCCAACCATGCGCTACCTCGTGCACAGTAATCGCAAAAATAACCGGTAATACCCATACAGCGATACGCTGTATGGTACTTAACTCTTCCATCTTATCTTGGGATTTATAGCAGGATTATGCGTATTCGAAAGGTGCGTTTTCACTCGCGGACTATAACATACTCAACATCGTCATAAAAACAGAGTTTCACCGTCCCCCTGCCCTGAACATTGTCCTCATTATATTGACAGCGGCGCTGAACCCGTCAATATAATGTGGTTTGATATTCTGGTCTTTTAACTAATGAAAACGCTTGCATCCCCCTTGCCTTGCCGAATGAGACGATGCGGAGTTTCTACTAGATTGACGACGGTGGTTGGTTCCATACCGCAATAACCACCATCAATCACTAAATCCACATGATGCTCTAATATCTCCCGCATCTCATAAGGATCCATTAAAGGATACTCGTCCCCCGGTAGATGCAAGGTGGAACTCATTATTGGCTCTGCCAAAGCATCTAGCAACTGCTGGACAATCAAGTTATCCGCAATTCGAATGCCTATCGTCTTACGTTTTTTATTAAGTAGTCGCCTAGGCACTTCGACGGTTGCGGGAAGAATAAAAGTATAGGGGCCAGGAGTGATATTTTTAATCAAGCGAAATGCTTGATTATCCAGCTTTGCATACTGCCCAACCTCTGCAAGATCTCGGCAAACCAGGGTGAAATCATGACTCGCCTCGACTTGTCTAATTGTCCTAATGCGATCAATTGCATTTTTATCTCCAATATGACACCCCAGGGCATAACAGGAATCAGTGGGATACGCCACCACACCGCCTTGTTGCACAATAGAGGCTGCTTGGGCGATTAAACGCTTTTGTGGATTATCCGGGTGTATTTGGAAAAATTGACTCACTAAAACCAACCTCTGCTATTAGGCATTCCATAATGTCCAAATAGGTTTGCAGGTATCGGGCAAACTCAAATTTTGGCCTAAATCGACTCTTGGGTTCGCGGGAGTATGAAAGTCTGATCCCACCGAGGCATATAAATCGAAATGTTGCGCAAATTCCGCAGCATGCTTTTTTTCCGTAATATTATGACTACTGGTGGCAACTTCGATACCCATGCCACCCATTGCTTTAAATTCTTTGAGTAATTCGTGCATTTTCGTTCTTGTCATATTATATCTTGCCGGATGCGCAAGCACTGGATAACCACCGGCTTCTACGATCCACTTTAATACCAAGGTCAATTCCGCCCACTCACCCGAAACAAATGCTTTACCTTTTTTGCCCAGATATTTCTTAAAAGCTTCCCGCATATCCCGAACCTCCCGGCGCTGGATAAGCAAACGAGCAAAGTGGGTGCGAGTTGCCGCATCAGTACCTGCGAGTTCGACAATATCTGGCATCACATTGGCAATTCCAGCACGCTCTAGCTTTTCAGCAATCAACCTGGAACGTCGTGTGCGTTGCTCCCGAATATGTTCAAGTCCCTGCTGTAACGCGACATTTTTTTCATCAATTTGTAACCCTACTACGTGTATTGTGATGTTTCTCCAAACCGCAGAAACCTCAACACCGGGTACAAACTGAATGTTATGAAGTACGCAATAATGCCGCATAGCAGCCAAACCCTGAGTGGTATCATGGTCTGTTAAAGCGATGCAATCTACCTTTTTTGAATGCGCCCTAAGTGCCAACTCCTCAGGGGTTAATATGCCATCAGAAAAAATCGTATGCGTATGGAGGTCATAAATTGAAGACATTGTAGTTATTTTTTTTCCAATATAACGTAAGCAATCGCATAGTCTTGTTCATCTGCCAAACTTAGAAAAGACTCACCTATCCCTAGCTCCACACATAAAGTTCTCGCATAGTCATGGAAAACCAAGCTTGGTTTTCCCTGTGCATCAGAACCCACAGCAATGTGCCTTAGATATAAGCCATTCCTAAACCCTGTGCCCATTGCTTTTGCAGTCGCTTCTTTTGCAGCAAAACGTTTCGCCAGAAAATGTGCCGGTGAAGCATGCGTTTTAAAACGCGTTAACTCACTCGCACTCAGGATTTTTTCAGCAAATCTTTGATCATAACGCGCTAGGTTTTTTTTTACCCGCGCTATGTTCACAATGTCAGTTCCGATACCAAAAATCATATTCTCTAAGCCTACGACATGTAAAAGTGCAAACGTCCAGAAGACATCAAGGTCTTAAAAAGGGAGCGATACTATCATGACTCTGGATTGAGGTACTAGTTGTTGCTTAATTTTTGAGGATGAGAACGATACTGGCAAAATGCGCTTGACAGTATGCGAGAGACTTGATGCGGTTAGGACGAATTTGCGAATGGTAGTCAATCAGGGTGTTCTAGGTTATTTTCTTTGCGTTTATCTTGGATATTCGAGATCAAGGGACGAATAGCTTCCGCAAGTTCTTTAGGGTTAAATTTAGCGACATATATGTCCGCCCCGACTTGTTTTCCCATGGCTACGTTGGCCTCTGCAGATAACGACGAATGCATGATGACCGGAAGACTGCTAAAACGTCGATCATTTTTTATTTTTCGAGTCAATACATAGCCATCCATTTCAGGCATTTCAACATCGGTTAATACGGCTTGCACAAGTTCATAAATAGGTTTATGCGCGGCCTGAGCACGATCAGCGATTTCCTCTAGTTTATCCCACGCCTCTTGACCGTTGCACGAACCAATATGTCGCACCCCCAAATGCCCAAGTGTCTTTTCGATTTGCTTACGCGCCATTGAAGAGTCATCCGCATATAATATGGTCACATTCGAGTCCATCTCTTCGATATCAACAAATTCATTGATATCGCTCCCTAAAGCAGCTGTTTCTGACAAAATACGCTCCACATCGAGAATCATTGCAATGCGGTCATCTTCCAATTTGGTGACAGCGGTCACCAAACCACCCATTTTACTCGCTAACATCGGTGGAGGAACTTTAATATGACTCCAATCCATACGTACGATGTGTTCAACGGAATGCACGAGTAAACCCTGAGTTTGCCGATTATATTCGGTGACGATTAAGATACCCGGCTTATCCCTGACATCCATCCCACAAAATTGTGCAACATCAAGTACCGGCACCATTAAACCACGCAAGCAGACGAGACCTTGAACGGAAGGAGGCATATCTGGCGCTCGGGTGACCGATGGAGCATTCATCACTTCACGAACCTTAAATACATTAATCCCAAACACTTCCTCTTGTTGCGCATGATGGTCAAAACCTAAGCTAAACAACAATACTTCTAAACGATTTGCACCCGCCAAATTGGTACGTTCATCTACTGACTTGATAAAATTGTCATTCATGTGGGCTTTCTCTCGTGGTGCATGAAGGCTAACTCAGAACATTATCCTAAAATCCCCATGAACGGCATGCAGAGTGCGCTATTCATGGCGTAGTGCACTCATCCTCTGGATGAATTCGATAAATAACCGCATGCGTTTTCTCATCAACCGCTAACGATACCTCATAGCGATCAACTGCGGAATCTAGGATTATGTCGACCTTTGAGGTCAAAATCTGAACCACCCAATCCTTATCTTGAAAGAGAAAGTCACAAAACTGGGAATTTCGGGATAGTCGTGAATAAAAAATGGCTCATAATAATAGTAGAGCCACTTTTTAATTTTTCTCGCAAACGTGTCAATTAAATAAACTAATTTGAGACTATTTCTTGCTTCTTCTTTCTATGTCGTGCAGCAAAAGACATGCCTATAAGGCCTGCGCCAAATAATGCGATACTCATAGGCTCAGGGACGGGGACAGGGTTAACGGAATCGTCAACAAAAATGCTGATTGGTCTTTGATTTAGTGAAACTAAACCACCTTCAACAAATGATAGTCCGGTAACAAATGCGGTTGGATTATTGGGGTCTACCTGAGCGTCAGTCTCAATTCCACGTATTCCAAAACGCACTAAACCTGCGGCGTCAATTAACGTAAGGTCGAACTCGACGCCGGCAGTAAGATTATAGTTTGAATCTTCGTATTCCCCGGTAACCTCGTTCCATGTATATAAATCGTAGGAGCCGTCCCCAAAGTTTGGCAATGTTACTGTCGCCATATTTGGGCCGCTTGTCACTTCGTAGTCGTAACCAATTGCAACCTCAGGATCAATCCAAATAACAGTGTTTGGCTCTATTTCAAATTCAAATTCAAACCCTTGGTCAACAGTTACGATTTCAGGCAATAAAGGAGCTTCGGGTGTCGATCCATCAGATATAGCGCCGTTTCTAACAGCCGCAACCCATAAACCAGGAGTGTTAACACTGACGTTACTCGTATTTGCAAGGTTTAAAACATCTGCCGACAATGAGCCAGGAAGTGTTAAGAATTCGCCTGTTCCTGAATTATAACCAGCAGCAGCTGGAGAACCGCTAAACCATGTCTCACCGTCTTTGCTTTGGACTTCAGCTATGTCCCACTCTAAATTGTTATAGCGAAATTCAATATCAAAATCGCCCGCTGTTCCTGTCTCGGCAGAGCGATCGCGAAGAACTAATTGGAAGTCGTTAGTACGATCTGATTTCTGATCATAATAACCCACGTTATTCCACGTTATCACGGCGGTGTTGGCATTTGGTGCGGCGACGTAAATTCCACCACAACTCTCGCACCGAATATCCACATCAGACCAGAAGGGGGCAATCATTGGCAGTTGGTTTACCGGCCTTACGGCAGGATCAGACTCTCTCCAACCGCGGCGAAAAGTTATGTTTCCATTGGTGTTAACGAAAAAACGATTATAAGCATTGCCAGAAAAATTGACTTCGAATGGCAATGCCAACTCGCTGCTAGATGCATCGTCGCCAACTCTGCTAACAGTTTCACCATAACCTGCATTCCCACCGAAACCCGCTAGTAATGGGACAGCTTGACTCACAATAGGTAAGCCTAGTGCCAGGATAACTGAGAGCTTTAAGACTGCCGGTAAAAATAAGTTACTTCTATTCAATGTTCATCTCCTTCTATTTCCAAAGTACGTATTTTATACAGATAGCAATTATTGAACCAAATATTAAATATTCACACCTATCAGCTGGTTAAATATTTGCCACATAATTAAAACAACTCTTTTGTAAAATATTTCGACATAGTTTGCCTAGCTGAATGTACTTAGCTAAAAAATTAGCTGGTACTTGAGTTGAGATGTAAACATGAAGATGGATTGTTGCAGCATAATAAGTGATTTTCAGGCATTAAGCGGGCATTCATCAATGACGAGTGGTAAGTGGTTTTTATGTTTTTATGTTTTTATGTTTTTATGTTTTTATGGGTAGTGTCGATAATCTGTATAGATAAAATTTAGATTTCAAAGAGGCTTGCGCAAAGATGAAGCAAATACTTATATTATTACTATGGTTATTTGTCATCCAATCAAATGCCTACGCTTTAACTTCGGCAGATCTAGTGGGAAAATGTAAAGTTGCACTAGAACAACTGCCCGAAGCTGAATCAAAACAAGCAGCCGTTAAACGTTTTTTAAATGTAGGAACTTGTGGCGGATATATTGGAGGGGTAGTTGCTGGCATCAACTTAATTGGCGCGATGTTAGTACAACAAAAAGCGATAAAACAAAATTTCATATGTACGCCTGAAGGACTTCATGCACAACAATTAGTAAAAATGTTAATTAGTTATGTCGATCGTCATCAGAAACTAGAGAATGAAACGGCCCAATTAATTATTTATAAAATGTTGCTGGATCGATATCCCTGTCCTAAGCAATAGCTCAAGGAATGATTGCAGCAATCCATGCTAGAAAATACACCTTAGCAAAAAAGTATGAACATCTAGTCTGAAAGACCTGTAAAAAAACCGGGAACTGCTTTAATATCCTGCGACGGCGTTGCCACTGACTTTCGCTAAGGTAAGGTGTCCTCCGAACATGGGAACCTGGAAGTTAACAAACAGTGTCAGCAATCATTGCCAAGCTTGCGTAGTCCGTGCATCGCGTATGGGCAGACATTAGCTACCCGCTAGCGAAGTACCTTAAAGTGGCTGATTCACGGGATCGATATTGATCTCTAGTAAACTTTACCCTGCGGACTAGGGCTTGCATTGACCCAGAACAGCCACAGAGAAGTGCTGGGTGGGTTTGCACTACAAGCCTAGACATTCCCAATTGGCCGCGATGAGGTATCGTTAAGCGATTGATTAGAAAACAAATGATTCTAGGATAATATAACCAAGGAATTTAATGGTCACCAAAAGTCGAAAAGGAAAAAAATCAACTGTTCGAGCACTTATCCAAAAATTCGTTAAAAAATTTCCTAAAACCGCGAACTCATTAACCTGGTTTTTTAGACTTGTATTCGTCGTTATGTTAATCGATATCGGTTATCTCATTGGTATCTGGCCTGATTGGAAATGGTATACCGACGGGCCTATCCCCATGTCGCGTTTCATTGAGAACTATCAACGAACCGCCGCACAAAACCATAATTTACCTGCGCTACGCTGGACAACTATTGCTGCCGACGACATCCCTAAATATATGATGAACGCTGTATTAGCTGCTGAAGACTCGCGTTTCTTTCAACATAAAGGCGTCGATACCGATGCACTGAAAACGGCGATGGAATATAACTGGAACAAAAAAAGTATGGTCTATGGCGCAAGCACAATATCGCAACAAACAATAAAGAATTTATTTTTAAGCGGCTCGAAAAATCCTTTACGTAAATGGCATGAGTATCTGCTCACCGTTTCAATGGAACGTAATTTAAGCAAAAAACGTATTTTAGAAATATATCTCAATATTGCAGAATTTGGTAAAGGAATATATGGAATTGAAGCCGCCGCCCAGCGTTATTGGGGAAAAACTGCGGCGAAATTGTCAACCATACAAGCCATTGAACTGGCCGCGACATTACCCGCGCCGGTTAAACACAATCCTAAAACGCGCACAAAGTTTTTTATCAAAAAACGCAATAAAATAAAGCGCAATATGGGTATGTAAAGCAGGAATTCATCATCTTGTATCAGCGTGCAAAACGACGAGTGCGCGTTTGAGTATCGTTTCAATCAGGTTCACAGCGCTACTCACAACTGCAAGATCTTTGGATAAGATCGCGACAAAAAAAACCCGTCAAAAACGGGTTTTTTGTATAAACTAAATCTTCAGACTTACCGGCGACGTCGCCCATATCCCCTAACCGCTAATCCAATCAGCCCCAAACCCAATAATGCCAGTGAGCCTGGCTCTGGAACCGGTGCGGAGGCAACAGAAGAAAACACCTGCAACGTACCACCAAAGAAGGAATTGCCGCTATACGCCCAGCTGTAAGTCGCATCATCGTAACCTGCGTGTATCAAGGTACTTTTGCCGGACAATGCCAAAGCCACACCTGGCCCTGTGGGACCTATGGTAATAGATTCCAAATTGAACGAAAAATCACCTGTTGTCCACAGAGGAGTAATCTCTACAAACGGATTTGTGGCATAATCAAAATCAGTGAAAATCACTACATCACCGAATGCGACACCATCAGTGGCAAAGTTTCCATCAGCCGTCATCACAGTGACATCGTTGAAGCTAACATTGGTACCCGCAACATTCGATATACCCACAAACGCAATGTTACCGGAAATGGGTATAGCCATGACCGAGCTACTTCCAATAACGAGCAACAACAAGCTTGCCCATCGAGTAAAACTTTTCATTAATTCATCTCCATAACTACTTTAGTGAACTTGCAATCTAAATTCTAAAAAATACTTATTAAATTAATATGTTATGAAATATTTTTGATTGCCTAGTTATTGATTTTTTCATTTCTTGTGGGTATTCTCTCGAAAACCCACAAAAAAATCAACAATAAACAGAATGCTTTTTTTATGCCATACCCATAACTATTTGTTTTTTAATTATATTTAACCAGTTTTCTTGCGATGCCAAGGAATAGTGTAAAAAGTTTCGACAACATATTTGCGGCATTAACAAAATAATCAATAAATTCGGCAAACTGCCAATATTAACTATATACCCCTGGAAATTTAGGCTTTATTGCGACCATAAAAAATGCCCTGGTAAACACCCTCTTCCAATTAAGAGCGGAGCCTATAAAGGTCTCATCATCAGAGGTATGAGCCGGAACGGAAATTTTAAAATTCCTTGAATAAAGAATGACGATTACTGCATAGAGTGTAGTTAGAGGTCGACTTTGACTAACACTCGCTCTCAGAGGCAAAAAATTTCGCTTAATTTATAAAAATTCGCCCGAACTTCAAGCACAGCTGCAGGACGTTAGTGATATTTATCAAACTAACAGCATACGCTTTAATCTCACCACTTGATCAAACACAAATTTATGAAGTAATGGTAGCCAAGGATTCCAGCGATTCATTGTTCGGCTTGGCTACTTCATTACGCAACAGAACAGAAAATTTTCCGTATGTCTAAGCCTAGAGGACACGCGGACATTGGCGAACCTGACGTAAGCCCAACGAAATCAAAACCATTCAAATGAATACATTTATAACATACTCAACTTAAGTTAAAACTCCACGTAGATAATCAATAACGTCTGCACGGATCGGCATATAATAAACGTTTTGATTATTTGCCTGTGCAAATGCTAAAACATCTTTTCCAAATTGCGTATTCCATTCCATGTCAGGAGTAAAATCTTTTGGAAAAACGACGTTATTTTTCGCCTCCCAATAGTTTTTGCTACCCTCGGTTAATACGGGACTGACCCCCCAATACACATCACAATCACTCAGCTGATCATAATAGATTTCAAGCATGCGCATATCGAAAAATGGCTGGGTAAAAAAACCATCTGCACCCGCATCAAGCTTTTGCTTAACATAATTCAATTCCTGCTTAACACCCGAACGGTAAGAATCAATGCTGGCATAAACCTTTGTCGCCGGATATTTGCGTTTAAAAAAGCGTATAAAATCAAGACAAGCTGTATTATAAACACGCTTTGACATATCTTGCGGAATATCACCAGTCACTAACAGCACGGTATCTAAATTCTCAGCAAGCAATACCTTCCCAAGCTCAAAGGGTTTGCTTAAATCAAAATCCATTGATCGAATATGCGGTATCGCTGTGCTAAAACAACGCTTACCACGAATACAAGCATCCCAGCTGCGCACATCAAATCTCAGTAAATCAGGTATATTAATCGTATTAATTTGTGGAAAATGCGTATTTATCGCTTGCATTTCTTGCTCTAGAGTTGCCAGTGTTCTAGGTACCAGTTCAATAGAAATATTTGTCATACACCTAATCACCTTAAATTTATATAATAGTTCGAAGATCGGAAGCTAAGAAATGCACACGTATTAATGTCTTATTCCTTATCATTATAAAATGGCATGCGTTTATCATCAACATCCCAAACAACAACATAACGCAATATCTGTAGCAGGTCGCTAGACAAGGATTAACACCCCACGTTAGACTTAAGTAACGCTCTAATTAATTCATGAATCGATATACTACTGTGTTGATTAAACAAAATACACTGCGCTGGAAAACTCTTTCTATTATTTTTGCCTTGTGTGCATCCTCAACGAGCTTATTCGTTTATTGGTACCACCCAGCATTACTTGACCAATTGGACGAAAGAAGCCGCGACGTCGTCTTTTCCTTTCGTGACACACCTTCCCCGCCAAAAGAAATCGTGATTATCGCGATTGATGAAAAAAGCATTAAAGAGCAAGGACGATGGCCCTGGTCAAGATCTGCTCAAGCTGCGTTAATAAAAAAAATCAAACAACTTGATGCCGGTGTCATTGCCCTAGACATCGTTTACTTGGTTGCAGACTCTCCTCATGAAGACAAATTTCTGATAGAAGCATTGCGATCACCCGGATCTCCAGTCATTGGTGGTTATTTTTTTAGAGATGAACAAACCTTTCCACCAGACGCACAATCTCTTGATATATTACGCAATAACCAAATCTCTTTGGTTCACCAATCCGCTCACTTTATTGAATCTATCCCCTACTTCAATTATGTCGAACTTTCAAAAGCAAATTTTTCCAGGCATATGTATGGGCAAGGCTTTTTTAATTTCATTCCCGAACCCGATGGTCTTTTTCGTTATTCACCCACGATTATTGATTACCAACAAAACTACTACCCTTCGTTGCCGATATTAGCCCTTGCAGAGTTTATGGAAGAAACCATCGAACTCAAATTCAGCGATGAAGGCTTGACTAAACTCAGTATCGGTGCGATTGATATTCCGGTTGATCGCGCCGGTCGCCTTGCACTAAATTATTATAGCCTAAAAGATAGCATTAAAATAATTTCCGCTATTGATGTTTTAAGCAATAAAATTTCCCCGCTACAAATCCAAGACAAATTAGTTTTTATAGGCGTCACAGAATTAGGCGTCGCAGACGTTAGGCCAACGCCGATTGATCCCGTTTATCCAGGTGTCGCCCTACACGCTACGGTGGCTGCAAATATACTGCAAAACTACCACCTCATCAGTGACGGCCAAACGGTATTAATCAATGTTGCATTGATTAGCCTATTACCCTTTCTCCTCGTCTTTGCCGTAGCTAGACTGCAAAAACCCATATTGCAAAGCTTTGTCGTCTTTTTTATGGTATTCACTTTATGGTCTTTTTTTTACTGGATGGTTGCGCATAAAGGCATTTTAATAAGCTTTGCTTATCCATTAATCGCAGCATTTTTAGGCTTTCTATTTTATCAGGCATATTATATATTAGTCTCGCAACGTTATACGCGATTTTTGAAAAATGCATTTGCAAACTACGTCTCAAGCAACCTTGTTGAACAATTGATTAAGAACCCCGAGCAACTCACATTAACGGGTGAAAAAAAAGATATTTCGGTTTTATTTTCAGATATAAGAAATTTCACCACCCTATCAGAAACCCTAGACCCCAATGATTTAGTGAGCCTAGTGAATCGCTATCTAGAACCGATGACCGACACGATTATGTTTCATCAAGGCACTCTCGATAAATACATCGGTGATGCCATCATGGCTTTGTATAACGCGCCCATTGATTTACCCAAGCATCCAAAACTCGCGGTAAAATCTGCGATTGAAATGATGCATAAACTCAAAAAATTAAACGCAGAATTTAAGACCCAATACAATATAGAATTAACCATCGGAATAGGTATCAATACTGGATCGGCAGTTGTCGGTAATATGGGAAGCAGAAAACGTTTTGATTACACAGCGATGGGGGATGCCGTCAATCTTGCAGCAAGACTAGAAAGTATCACCAAATTATATGGTGTCAGTATCATTATTTCTGAAGCCACGTTTAAGCAAATTTCAGACACCATCTTGTGTCGAAAACTCGATAGAATAAAAGTGAAAGGAAAAAACATTCCTATCACTATTTATGAAGTTCTATTGGCGACAAATAGTGCTAACAAACTATTTATTGCTGAGTTTGAAACTGCGCTTGAGTACTATTTCAATTCCGACTTTAATTCCGCTGAAAAGATATTCCAATCGCTCTATGCACAAGCCCCACAAGATGCCCCGACTAAGATTTTTCTGGATCGCTGCATTGCATTTAACACTCGCGCACCTGCGGATGACTGGGCAGGTGTTTATATTGCGGCGGACAAATAGAACATTATGCAAATCAACAACCCCTAGAACAATATGCTTCTCCCATAGAATGATTTACCATAGCTCGTAAAACACATCAGAAAGGACAACAAATGACCAGCACAACATTAACCACTGCAAAAAACTGGAAAACAACTCTTTTTCAGGACTTTGGCAAGCACTCAGCCGTCAGTGTTATATCCAGTAAGAACGGGGCTATAGAGTGTCAATCGATACCCTTAGGTGAGATTTCTGGTCAAAACCCCGACCACAGACCTATTTTTCTCAATACAACACACACCAATAAACTCGTTATGATGGACGCTGTAACTAAGCAACTTAGCATCGAAGATATGCTACCCGCTGATGCCTTTGGTATTTATTATTATCCTGACAAGCAACAAAATATCATGTGGGCAACCATCGATGGAGACAAAGCATCAGGTTGTGACACCTTAAATTGTGACGCGCAAAGTGCACCCGTAATCGCAATCTCAAACGCCGATGATATGCCAAAAGCATTAAAAACTATTTGCCTCGGTCGAGGACATCATGTCGTTTGTCCCATTCCTAAAATAGCTGAAAACAGTATCGCAAAAGTCTTTGTAAGCAACTTACTCGATGGCAGCATGTCCATTCTAAACTATGAGAAAACCAGCGCACAATTTCTCGAACTCATCGATACGCTAAATCTATGTCAGGCAGATAAGGAAAATAACGAATCAAAAAAAATGCCTAATAATGCTTTTCCACATGGCATGGTTTACTCTCCCTTAACTGAGAAAATATATTGTCTCAATAATGGCTATGCAAATATCAACGTTATCAACCCAAATACACATGAAATCGAATCCATCATAGAAATGAAAGTCAGTAGTAACTTATTACTAAGCCCCTGTGGACGTTATCTCGTAGGCAAAGGAGCCGATCGAAAATCAAACCCTGAACACGTACTCGGAAGACTCTGTGTGCTTGACCTAGCTACCGAAAAAATGGAAACGATATTAGATTTACCCGACATCTACCCCAGCACCTATCGATTTTCCCCTGACGGGAAAAAAATGTATGTCACCACAGCAGCAACCGGTAAAGGAATGCAAAAAGAAAATTTGGTTTTTGATGTGTTACACGTCTATGACACCACGGCGCTTCCAGAATTAAAACTCTTAAAAGAAATCAAAGTAGGTCAAGGTGATTGCAGTCGACGATCAATCGCATTCCTCTGTATTGATAGTGTTAACGAGTTAGTTTTTAATCCCAACCCTAGCGAAGGAACATTAACCATCATCAATGCGCATACCGATGAAATTATAAAAACACTAACAATCGGTGATAAAAAGGCAAAAGAAGTGGCATTCAGTTATTGGGACACTTGTTTTTATGGCACTTAGTTCTATCTACTTAAAAATATTCAACTGAGAAATTCGCTGTTCCATATCGAGTTCTACGAGCTTGTAAGTAGGACTACCCACATGGTGATATTCTTTTTTGAATTGTTGCTCTGTTAAGCCCTCAGGTAGCTTTTTATTTGAGGGCATTAAATGCGTTTCTTCCAATTCCGAATTCAATATTTTTAGCTGTAACCGTTTTGCATTTGTTTCATCTCGTGTCGCGAGTTGAGCAAAACTAACGCCTGCCCTATCAGCGAGCAAGTCGGCAAAACTAAAGCCCGAGCCACCCATGGAGTCATCAAGTTCTTTGGCCAAACCCACAGCATCTGCTATGCCTACTCCAGCTGACACACTCAAAGCTGCGGATACAAAATAATGCTGTGCTAAATCCTCGCGTTGGTTAAACGTAAACTTTCTGTGCCTGGGCCAAATCCATTTTTCACCTTTTTTTTGACTCAATAAGCGCAACACATTTGAGCGGGCAACATAACTACCCATGGTCAATAATAAAGCTCGATTTTCCGCCACAGCATTACCCTTTTCCTGCGTTCTATCAAACGCGAGTTCAAACATGGGGCGCAATAAATGCATTACCGTATGCGGTTTTCTTTTTAATGGCTTAACGATTGTTGCAACACGGTTATTATACACCCGCAACCGTTCCCTAAGATCAGAGGGTATAATTAATTCACTGCCTTGGTGGCGCAGAAGCGTATAAATCTCAGGCTTCCAAATATAAGCTATGCGAACCTGTGCGTCATCTACGATTACTTCTTTAATTGCATCATTTGCGATTTTGTATTCATTATAATTTTCAAGTAAGTATTCATGGCTATACTCCAGCAGAAACTGACTGAGCACATCCGGCACCTGAATGGAACCAATGCTGAGATGGCTCAACTTTATCGTTTGATCAATCTCGACATCGAGCGCTATATTGATAAACCGACCCATGAAATTAGTGGGCAACTCAAAACTCGCTTTAATTTTTATAAGCGCCTTTTTTAGCTCTGTTTCAACCACGGCATTTGAGGCAAATCGCTTTAAACCAAAATTCACTAACATGTTTAAATCACGTTCGATCAAGCTGAGATTTTCTGTTTTTGAAAATCGAAATTTCAGCGGGTTATGCTCTTTAATAATGGTTTTTATACGTTTTACATCGCCATGCGACATAACAGTATCGGTGGCAATAAGCGACTCGCCTTCTATCGCCAGTACGGCAATAAATAACAAAAAAACAACAACTAGGCTCACTGTGAAGCCAAATACACAAGTCCAGTTTTTCATAGCCCCAGTTTAGCTGGTTACCTAAGAAGTACAACACCGCAACAATCTGCTGCTGATTTATGGATCACAAATTGGCAAATACAGCTGGAGGCGATTAAGCGTCCCTAGCACTATATTCCTATTCATTGACTCAATAATTATAACGGCCGCCAAAACAACAAGTTAAATAAGAAACATGATAAACGACAGCGGTTTATGATGGAGTTTGCACTAACTCGTATATCAACCACATTATATTGACGGATTCAGCGTTCCTGTCATGTTTTGCGACAAGGCGCCGTCGCAAGACATGACAAGAGCGCCCGAAGAGTTGGCCTATCAATATAATATGGTAGGTGTACTAGCAATGTTGACCTGAAAGCCACTGCGAAAACTAATCTAAGACAGCAAACTCATACAGCGTTGCGGCATCAAGAAATACCGGAGTTAAGCGTGGAATACTCTTTTGGTATGTGTAAAATGCGGAGTCTATTGCCATTTCATCGTAATAATATAAATAATCAGCTTCCGTTATTTGCTGTGTCAAAGAAATTTTTCGGTATTTCGATTTAGCAGGATCGATCCACGATGCCACCCCTAACATGCCTCCAATGGCAAACTCTCGTTCACAGCCCGCAATATAGGCGTGCACGATTTCATTGAGTACATAGCTATGTTCGCCAATCTTAGTGGTTAGACATAGTTCGCGAATGACGCGTCCAAGTTGTAGCGCATAATCAGCGTGTGACGCCGTAATCCCGGGGGCTATCCCAAACTCTAGTGTATGCACCTCAGGATAATCATTTAACACTGAACGTAATTTACGCGCGGTATCGAGGCCTACGTTTCCATGCAATAATGCGACGCCCTCGCTGACGTAGAACCTCGCTAAACGCCATTTCAATGTTGAACTTGATTCAATCGCCAGCCGATAAGGAGCGCCCCATGGATAACGCTCTACGGTCATCAAACGATATTCTTGTAGCTCTGCAAGCGTTAGAAAATGCACTTCATCATAAGGCGTTGCAACAATCCTCCAGTAAAAATCTTCGGAGATACCCATCTCATTATGATAATCTAAATACACTTTATGTTTCGGATCGGTTCTAGGGTATTCTTTTGCGGCCACGGTAGCACTAATTTCTCCCGCAGCATTAATCGAATAACTTCTCCAGGTATGAATACCCAACCGGCCTCCTTGCTCAACGATGCGTTCACAACCAGCCAGAAACAAATACACAGCTCCCGAGGCAATATAAGCTTCGTACGGAACAACCGTACGTAGACAAGCTTCACGGATTAAACGCCCTGCTGCTAAAGTAGCCTTAAAATCATAGGTACCCGGCACATTATTCAGCACAATCGTATCAACGCTTGGATAAGTCTGAATGAGATTACGTACCAGTAGTGCGATTGACGAATCCATGTACCCATTCATGTACGCTACATTGCGCACCACACGAAATGACACCGCTTCTTTACCCAAGTCTTCGGCGAGCACACCATAACTCCCCTTATCTAACAAATCAGCCGCATTAATCGTAAATCTATCTTTTGGCTCGACTGAAGCTCCGGGGTATTCGCCCGCGCCACATCCGCTGAGCACCAGCAAAATACCAAGAAAGACTGGAATAGCAAATACTATTGCCTTATCCACAACAAGCGAATACCCACGAGTTAGTTTCTCAATATATTGTCCTTGATAGTTTTTTAAGCTTGATTTCATGTTTTACACGGATCGATTACTAGGATCTGTTGACGTTTCATTTTGCTCACTGTTGCTCCTGAAAAATCGCCAATCCAGGCGCGAGGCGTGTAGTTTGGTTATTCCAAATAAGCAACGAGCAACGCCGAGTGGCGCTTTTTCAGGCACAACCCAGAGGGCTGGGACGCTTTTTTCGTCTAACGGCGTTATCAGTCGCTTATTTGGAACAACCAAACCGCTCTCCTTCTGCCTTGTTAAACGAAAAAAGTGTCTCCAGCAGTGATAAAAATGAAACGTCAACAGACCCTAGCCAAATTCTTAATGAAAACTTAAACTATAAGGCTTCAAACCTTTGATTAAATGGTTAAAAATAATAAAATAAGGATACTAGGTCTTCGTTTATCCAGCCTTAACTGCAACTACGATCAGACGAACAAAGAGAAAGCGCTTCAAACTGATAATGGGAGGGAAGAATGAGGAATAAAATGGAGCCAAGCAGTGTCGCATGCCGAGATACAACCCGCAAACTTGGCACCAATCAATAGGATTTTAGATTATTTATCCTAACGCGAAAACGGGCTAAATCTTCGAAAGCAAAGACCGATAATGCCGAATAATAAGGTGATCACACCAAACCCACTTGCACTGGTTCCGGCAAAGTTTAAATCACCATCGACTAACTCCAGAGCATCTATTTCGCCTTGGATAGCAAACGATTGAGAACTAAAATCATTTCCAACGATTACTACAATTTTATGATTCTCTCCAGAAATAAACTCACTCGCCGTAAAACTCCGCGCAGTACTCGGCAACTCAAGCTGATCGCTGTCCTTGGGCACAAAAACACCGATAGAATCTAGCGAATAATTACCTACATTTGGACCAAGTCCCGATCCACCCCACTGTAGGCCTAAATCGCTTGCGCGACTGCCTTGCATTTTTATGGCTTCTGAATTTGTGTCCAAAGTGGCCAGTCCACTCGCACTGCGCACAATAATAAGGACACTTGTCGTACTTTCTAGAGTAATACTCATACTTTTAATTGCGTATTCAGCCGCAAACAAGTTATTAATTCGCGAAGACTCCGCAGTATCAATAACCACCGTACCACGAAAAGTAGCCGGAATTGCGAAATTAACATCTCCAATAAAAGCAGAACCTATTTGATCCCCGCCAATATCATTAATATTGCCACTAAACTTGAAACTCATGATTTTCGCAAAACAAGGCACAGAAACTAAGGATACTAGGCCAATAAGTAATACTACTGCCAATCTTTTCATGCAAGCTCTTCCTGTCTAATTTTTAAATAATTTGTTAAATTTCTTAACTACCATTCTACAAGCTAAGCTTATTACGTCAACAGCAAGAGGGTTATTGGATGCAGGAAAGCGCGCCGTGTTTTAACGATTTATTAATCTCATCAGGAATGATGGGTACTAAAGAGATGATTTATCAATGATAACTGAAAGCTTTAAAAAACTAAGCTTAACTGAAATGAAACGAATACACCAACAATACTAAGCTACTACAACTAAGCAGATTCAGCAATACCCTCAACTCGGCTCAATAACGTCAGTAACTCAACCTCACCCCGCGACAAACCACTGCTTTCTACAACTTTATCCAAGCTCTCTCCATTTTTAACCAGCCGGATTGCATTTTCATAACTTAAGTGTGAAGGTTCTTTTAAGGTAAGTTCTTCTTGTTGATCTTCAATCACACCCGTTCTGCGCTCTACACTTTGCAATCGATTACCTACGCCACGGGCTGAATCAAAAAGTGCCTTAATATTTTTTCGAACATCCTCTAAACCTGCAAGCATTTGATTTTTTTCGTTCTGTAGCCGCACCATCTTAAATTGAATATATCCGCAATACCCAAGGTTCAAGAGTAAAAACATTGACAAAATGATGACTTCAGTACTTGCCTGATCAATGGCTTGCATAACGGTTTATCCCTATAAACTAATTTATTATGTTCGACCAGATACATCGTCAAGGCTATTTTGACAGTGTGTTTGGTGCAAAGCCATCGTTGAATGTCGTTTTTAAAAATAGCTTAAAGTAAAAATCACAATACAAATTTTGGCATTGATTAAGCGTACTCATCGATGATTAATTCTGATTTTAATTGCTTTTTTTGTAATTTATCAGACTTCTTCGGCAAATCACGCTGTTGCTTCTGTTGACTGCTTGCTTCTTTGCGCACTACTTTTCTAACAGGAAGTTTTGTCAATATTGGTTTGATCTCGTTCATCAAGACCCTCCTTTAAATATTCCCCTTTTTAATCAGTCATAAAACTAAAAAACAGCAAAAACACCATCCGTATTTCAATACCTCACAGCACAATCATATTAATTGACAATACACCCTAAGATACTTGCATTTCGTTCCATTCCTCTTGGGTAAGTAATTTGTTAAGATCAACTAAAATGAGAAGCTCACCATCACGACTGGTAACACCTTGAATATATCTCGACGTATTGTCGCTGCCAACACTTGGCGCTGTTTCGATATCTGACTCACGTATATCGACAACCTCAGCAACACTATCTACCATTATTCCAACTTCTTGATCTTCGACTTCAATGATAACAATTCGTGTCGCGTCTTCGTCACCGCCTAGATCTCGCTGACGAAGACCAAACCGCTTGCGGGTGTCCATGACAGTCACGACATTTCCACGTAGATTAATGATTCCGAGGACGTAATCCGGTGTGCCGGGTACTGGGGCAATCTCAGCAACCCTTAATACTTCCCTCACTTGACTCACATTAATTCCGTAGCTCTCGTTTTCGAGACGAAAGGTTACCCACCGTAACGTATGTTCTTCACCGTCTATAAGGTCATGATTTAACTGCATATACCCATCCTTTCATCATGTCGCTGAAAGACCAACCAGGATTAATCCAAGCACCTTCAGTGAGTTGGTCACATAACCACTACCTGAGAACAGAAAGCTGGCAAAAGTCCAGCAAACTGAGCTTATCGCCATCTGTCATCGTCAATGTAAAACGACCCTCTCTATGCGCTGCTTAAAGGGCATAACAAATTCGCATTTCACTTCGGTACTTAATTTTCCTCGTAAGCTGGATAAATTTGAGCATCATTCATACCAGGAGATCTTTCTAAAATCGATCAGAACACAGCCGTATTTGCTAACTGTTCCAGCCAACCACGACCGGCGTGTATGCATTGTTCTCCAACAGACTTCTTGTGCTTTAAGTACAAAGGTGTCTCCAACTTCTTCACATATCAGACCCCACTGTCCGTTTGCCGATAATACAACGCGCGTAGTTGCATCACGTTTAGGCTTTGGTCTTTTATCGAAGGTCGTTTTTGGAATCACCAGTTCATAGGTATCAACAATATAGGCAGATCCCGTTTTATACTCTACAACGCCTGAGATCCACTGAGGTTTACCCACAACTGACTTTAGGTTGGCAGGTAGTAATTCAACACTACCTACTTCAGTCAATGGCACAGCCAGGGTCATGCCAGCAACTTTGAAGCTTAAAACAGTAAAATCATTTTTTGCATACTCAGGAATAATTGGTGTATGCGCATCATGAAAATTTCGATTTTCATTTTCTAATTTGGATTGTAAAATACTCTTATTAGATTCAGTGTTTTCCTTCAACTCAGGTTTTTCTAAGTCATGTTTATTCAGGTCAGTAATATCTAATAACATGGAATCAAGATAAATTTTGAGCGCTTGTTGCTGCCCGACAACTTTTTCCCCTTCTTGTTCGATAAATAAATATTTTTCTTTTACGACACTCATTATGATACGGCTGCTTGTTTAACTTGCTGCTCATAAGTAATCCGCAGCAAATGCGCGAGTAGCCGTCGATATGCAATAGCTCCGCGTGACTTTGTATTTGCCAGCGTCAGCGGAACACCTAATTTGCTCGTCTCACGAAATTGAGTATCTACGGGAATAACCTCTTCCCACAAAGTATAGGGATAGGTTTCTTTAAGTGTCATAAGACTTTCTAGCGAAGCATTGGTACGTTTATCATACATCGTTGGAATAATTGTAAATGGAAGTTTTTTATGTTGTGATTGCATAATCATATTTAAGGTATGAATGATTCGCTCCAAACCCTTTAAGGCCAGAAACTCTGTTTGCACGGGAATCAACAAACGATGACATGTTGCAAGCGCATTTACCATTAAGACCCCAAGCACAGGTGGACAATCGATGAGAACATAAGAATATTCTTGCTGCAGTTTTTTTAATGCATTAACAATAACTAAACCTTTTCCTTGTTGCGTACCCAGCTGTCTATCCAGGGTTGCGAGTGCACTTGATGCCGGAAGCAAATCCATACCTTTAACGTCTGTGCTTAAAATCAATTCACGAATGGGTAGACTATTGTCTTGAAAAAGTTGGTAGGCGCTGTGTTGTATGGTATCAGGATCATGTCCGAAATAACTCGTCAATGAGCCGTGCGGATCTAGATCAATAAGTAAGGTGCGTCTACCTGCTGCAGCCAACAAACCCGCAATATTAACGGCTGTTGTGGTTTTACCCACACCACCTTTTTGATTCGCAACAGCCCAAACTCGCACGGCTCAACTCCAGATTCCCTAGGGAACATACTTAAGGGTTATAAAAAAACGCTGTCGGACTTCTGCCGAGATCCTTAAGCATAAAATTATGCATGCTAAATGCCACCAAACATTTGGAGATTGGGTCTCAAGAATAAACCTCACGCGCAATCCTCGAAGCAATATCTGAAATTGCCAATATCTCATCTGCCAGCCCCGCATCAACTATCGCGGCAGGCATTCCGTAGATCACACTGGTAGCTTCATCTTGCGCCCAAATACTCGCCCCTTTTTGTTTCAACGCACGACTACCTTCTCTACCGTCATTGCCCATCCCTGTGAGTATTATTGCTAATACATCTCCACCATAAGAATTTGCAACCGAGCTAAATGTAATATCAATACTAGGTTTATAAGTTTCACCCATATTACTTTCCGCTACTTGCAGAATACCGATATCTCCTTGTTTTGTGACCATCATTTGTTGACCACCCGGTGCGAGATAAGCGTGAGCGGACTCAAGTTGATCTCCATCATTCGCTTCGGTTACCGTAATCATACAAAGCTGATCGAGTCTCTTGGCAAACGTCGGCGTAAACGTCCCAGGCATATGTTGCACCAGTAAAATGGGGAGTGGAAAATCTGCGGGCAACTGGGTTATTACTTTTTGAAGCGCCACCGGACCACCGGTTGAGGTACCAATAACTAAGATTTCGAGCTTGTTCGATAATTTGCGCGCAACATCCGACAAAGGATCTAGCTGTTGAAAATTTTCACGTTTTTTCTCGCTCGATATCGCAGTCATAATACTTGAATTATTATTTCGCTTGGCAAGCATCAGTAAGCGTTTTCTGAGGAGAATCTTTGCTTCTTGTTTATTATGCGCTATATCTTCAAAGCGTTTGGGTAAAAAATCGACGGCACCTGCCTCTAAGGCATCCAAGGTTGATTTAGCGCCATCATGGGTAAGTGATGAGAACATTAGGATAGGTGTAGGACAACACGTCATTATTTCACGCGTTGCGGAAATTCCATTCATCACTGGCATCTCTACATCCATCGTAATCACGTCTGGTTTTAGCGCTACCGTTTTTGCAACGGCCTCTTTGCCATCCGCAGCGACTCCGATCACCTTAAACTGAGCCTCTTCTTCAATAATTTTAGTAATTTGTCGTCGAAAAAACCTTGAATCATCGACAACAAGAACTCGCACGGGCATGGAATACTCCTTTTACTTAAGAATATGCTTTAACCAAACTTGGTATATCCAAGATTAAAGCAATTCGTCCGTCACCCGTAATCGTTGCACCTGCTAATCCCTGTGTTCCTTGTAATAATGCACCCAAAGGTTTAATGACGACTTCTTCCTGTCCAATTAAATGCTCTACCACAAAACCCACTTTCTGATTACCTATCGAAACCACGACGACATGCCCAGCCTTGGGGTGCTCCGCAGCGTTGTTTTGGATCAGCCAATCAGCCAAGAAATATATCGGCAGAGGTCTATCACGTAACATGATAATCTCCTGACCATCCATTAGATTAGTATTTGATAAATCCAAATTAAATATTTCGCTAACACTCACCAAGGGCAAAGCAAAAGTTTGGTTACCTAGCCTAACCATTAACGTAGGCATAATCGCCAAGGTTAACGGAACCTTGATAACCAAGCGGGTTCCCTTTCCAATGGTCGACTCGATATCGATGGCCCCATTAAGCTTAACAATACTTGTTTTAACAACGTCCATCCCAACACCACGACCAGATACATCTGAGATTTCTGTTTTGGTTGAAAATCCAGGAGCAAAAATGAGATTGAATGCCTCTTTATCATCTAAACGCGACGCCGACTCTTCATCCATTACACCTTTTTCGACGACGATCTTTCGCAGTTTATTGGGATCCATTCCCGCACCGTCATCGGTAATACTTAATAGAATATGATCACCTTCTTGTTCTGCTGCCAAAATAACTTTTCCCTCTCTTGGCTTACCCGCAGCCTCGCGGACATCTGGCATTTCGATTCCATGATCGACTGAATTTCGCACCAGATGGACAAGCGGATCAGCAAGTGCTTCTACCAAATTTTTATCTAAATCGGTCTCCTCACCAACAAGATCCAACTGAACTTCTTTTTTGAGACTTCTCGCCAGATCTCGTACAACCCGTGGAAAACGCCCAAATACCTTTTTTATTGGCTGCATTCGTGTCTTCATAACCGCAGACTGTAAGTCTCCAGTTACTAAATCTAGATTTGCAATAGCCTGAGACATTTCATCATTTTCTTTCACCATTGAAGACTGTAATGTTACCAACCGATTACGTGCTAACACGAGTTCACCGACCATGTTCATTATGTCATCAAGTCGTTTTGTATCTACCCGCACTGTAGACTCAACAACCGGTGCTTCTTTTTTTTCAGTCGGTCGTTTTTTTGCATTGTCCGCATCCGCGGTGGCATTATGTACAACCGATTTGGTGTTATTTTTTTGCAGGGTAACGGGGTCTTCTTTGGCATCCGCTAGCTTTACTGTTGATTTTGTTTTTTCCGGAGTCTCAGGTTTTTTCTCAGGTATCTGATTGGATATTGGTGTATCAGGACTTACCGTATTTTTTTGTTGCGTACTTTTTTTATGTTTTCCCTTGCCGTGAATCTCATCTAATAGTTGATCAAATTCTTCATCATTAATTTCATCGCTTTGCGCTGAAACATTATCTATTGCTTCTTTTTTTTGCGTACTCGTTATTTTTTCTCCACGTGAAGAATGTTTACCTTCTCCGTGTAAATCATCAAGTAGCTTTTCGAATTCTTGCTCAGTAATTTCGTCTTCTTGCTTGTCACCCGGCGATGCAGGCTCTGGCTGCTCCTGGTTTGCACTTTCAGTCGATCCGGGCCCCTTGCCCTCACCGTGCAGATTGTCGAGTAATTGATCAAACTCATCTTCAGAAATAACATCATCGGAGTCGTCAACTCCGTTGTTATTACCCCCTTTTTTGACTGTAGCCCCTACATTATCGGCGCTTGAAATCTGATTACTTTGCTCAGCATCATCAAGCACATCAAGTAATTCTTCGAATTCTTTGTCCGCCAAATCTTCTTTGTCTGGCTCGCTTGGATTTTCTGTACTCTCTTGCTGGGTGTCTTGTTGCAATTGAGAATCAGGGGAAAGCGAATCATCTGGGACAACGAATGCCTCACCCGCGTGTATCGCCTTGAGTTTTGCAATGAGTTCAGGAGATGCATGTTCAGGCTCATCTCTCTTGCGCAAGGAGTCAAACATGGCATTTAATACATCGAGAACCTGAAAGAATACATCCATCAGATTTGAATCAACGCAACGTTCTCCATTGCGTAATAAATTGAAAACGTCTTCGGAAACGTGACAGACCCCCACAAGTCCATCAAGACTTAAGAAACTCGCGCCGCCCTTAATCGTATGAAAACCGCGAAAAACAGCGTTGAGCAAATCAGAATCGTCCACCCTATTCTCAAGCTCGACAAGTTGCTCGCCAAGTTGCTCGAGAATTTCTCCCGCTTCAATGAGAAAATCCTGGAGTAGCTCTTCATCCTCAAATTCCATGAATGATGTCCCTAAAACCCTAAGCTAGATAAAAGATCATCTACCTCATCCTGTCCAGAAAGCGCCGAATCGGATTCCAGGCCCGGTATTTGCGGCCCTGCCAGCTTTTCTCCTTTGCTTTCAGTCTTTAGGTTATCTGACTCCAAATTGCTTCCCAGCCGAACCAATTTAACTAAACTAGTTTCTAACTCACTCACTAAGGAAATGACTCTCTTGATAATTTGTCCGGTAATATCTTGAAAATCTTGGGCCAAAACCACCTGGTTTAATTTTTCTTGAATTGACTTCATTTGCGCATCGGTATCATCAAAAAAAGCCTGTAGATTTTTACTCAATGCACGAAATTCTTCGGGTGTAGATTCACGTCGGGTAAAACGTTCCCACTGACTTGAAAAATCAGCCGAGCGTTTGCCGATTTCATTGATTAGTGGTGATACTAACTCCAATTCATCTAGGGTTTTGTGGGCTGCATCTTCGGTTTTTGTAATGACAAAATTTAGGCGTTCTTTAGCATCTGGGATCTCTGATGCAGCAATATTTGACATTCGGTCATCGAATTTGAAACTGTTCAAAGCATCATGAAATTCACGGGTTAGTTTTCCGAGTTCCACATACAATTTTGACTCACTTTTACTCGATATCTCTGCAAGAAAACGCTCAGCCTCCGTTTCATCATCTTCTTCTAGAGCACTTACATAAGAACGTGCTAAATCCAGCAGTTCTTCTTTATTAGGTATAGGAGTTTTCATTCATAATCCTAGGGATCATTTGCTGAATTTTCTTATTCTATGCGCTCAAAAATCTTATCGATTTTTTCTTTTAAGGTCGTTGCAGTAAATGGTTTCACAACATACCCATTAACCCCTGCTTGTGCTGCTTCAACTATTTGCTCACGTTTCTGCTCAGCGGTTACCATTAATACCGGTATATCTGCTATCTCCGGTGTTTTCCTAACCTCTTTGAGCAACTCTATTCCAGACATACCCGGCATATTCCAATCAGTGACTAAGAAATCAAATGTGCCGGCTTTTAACATGGGTAATGCAGTTGCGCCATCATCCGCTTCAGACGTATTGTTATATCCGAGATCCCGTAGTAGGTTCTTGATAATTCTACGCATGGTAGAAAAGTCGTCTACCACAAGGATTTTCATATTCTTATCCAAAATAGCCTCCTGTTTCTATTCGAATTCCGTTACAATTCTTCTTCATAACCTTCAATCCGCGTTTGCAAACGAATAACTGCCTGGCTATGAATTTGACATACCCGAGACTCACTGACACCTAACACACTGCCTATTTCACGAAGATTTAATTCTTCGTCATAATATAAAGCCATGACCAGTCTCTCACGTTCAGGAAGACTCGCAACCGCATCAGCAAGAACCCGTTTGAAATCTGCTTTTTGCAGACCATCAAGAGGAGTATCTTCGCGATCAACAATTTTTTCCGTGAAACTTTCCTCAGTAGAAGATACATCATCAAAACTCATGACTCGATAACCGCTTGCCGACTGCAATAGCTGATGATAGTCATGGATGGACAACTCGAGTTGTTTTGCAACCTCGTGATCGCGCGCATCTCGACCAGTTTGATTTTCAATGGCGCGTACGGCCTCGGCAATCATTCGTGCCTTTTTATGCACTGAACGCGGTGCCCAATCGCTACGCCTAATTTCATCCAACATAGCACCACGAATGCGTATACCGGCATAGGTTTCAAAACTCGCTCCTTGGGTAGAATCGTAGTTACGTGCGGCTTCGAGCAAACCAATCATGCCTGCTTGAATCAAATCATCGGGCTGTACACTGGGCGGTAGTCGACTAATCAGATGATAGGCTATGCGTTTTACCAATGGTGCATGTTTGGTAACAGTTTCCTGCTCAGACAGCTTTTGATTTGCCTGTTCGTATGCAGCGAGTCCGTTCATGCTGTAGCCTCCGAATAGTTCTGACTAGCGAGAATCAATCTTTCAACAAAAAATTCTAATTGCCCACTCGCCAAACTGGGCATAGGCCACTTATCGGCTTTCTGGGCAAAATTCTTAAATGCAATTGCAGATCGACATCTTGGGTAGGCTTCGACAACAGTCTTTTGTTTTTGCACGGCTTTTTTTAGATACTCATCATAGGGCAATACCCCTAAAAATGTTAATGTAGTATCTAGAAACCGATTTGACACCTTGTTGAGTTTCTCGAACAATTCACGGCCTTCCTGAACACTGGTTGTCATATTTGCAATCACATGAAAACGTGACACCCCGTGCTCACGACTTAATAATTTAATGAGCGCGTAAGCATCCGTGATCGACGCAGGTTCATCACATACAACCACCAGCACTTCTTGTGCAGCCTGACAAAAACTAACAACGCTAGATGATATTCCAGCAGCAGTATCGATAATCAACACATCGAGCATCTGGCTTATTTCACTAAATGCATTGACTAAGCCCGCATGTTCAGCAACACTGAGTTCAGCCATATACTGAGTACCTGAAGCCGCTGGTACGATATGTATCCCTGCAGGGCCAGGCACGATGACTTCGGTAATACTGCGTTCTCCTCTAACGACATGAGACAGGTTATAAATAGGGTTTAAACCCAGTAGGATATCGATATTTGCCATTCCTAGATCGGCATCCATGACCATGACTTGGTGTCCATTCTTACTCATTGCGGTTGCAAGATTGACACTAATATTTGATTTACCAACGCCCCCCTTGCCACTGGTAATAGCAATGACTCGCACGGGTTTCGGCTGGCTCATCTGACGCAAACCAGATGCTTGATCGAAATTAGAGTTCTGCGATATCAAGCGCAACAAGACTCCCAAATGCGATTTCGATTTCTTCATCATCGACTCTTAAATCGGCCTTTTTCAACATCGATACAGCGATTTTCACTAAATTAATACTGCGTGCTCGATGCAAATCCTCGGGTACTCTTTGTCCATCACTTATATATGCAATAGGTAATCGATGACTTATTGCGGTGGATAAGGCGCCACCAAAGTTTCCACTTTCATCTATCTTGGTAAAGATGCAACCATCGAGAACGGCCTTTTTATACGCTTGTACGGTTTCCTCTAACACCTTGAGTTGTGAAGAAGCGGATAAAACCAAGAAAGACTTAACCAATGATGAACCTTTGTTAAGCATTGCAAATTGCTCGGTTAAACGAAGATCACGTTGACTCATGCCAGCAGTATCGATAAGTATCAGCTGCTTGTCGTATAAAGACTTAAGCGTCTTTTGCAACTCTTTGGCGTCATTCGCTATGCGCACGGGTGCACCTAATATTCGACCATAAGTGCGTAATTGTTCCTGTGCTCCTATGCGATAATTATCCGTGGTAATCAGCGCAATTCCGCGTGACCCATGCGTTAAGGCATAACGTGCTGCAATTTTTGCTATAGTGGTAGTTTTACCTACCCCGGTGGGACCAACCAGTGCAATCACACCGCCAGCACTAATAATGTCTTGCTCTATAACGGGCGTTTCGGCAACCAGCGTGGTAATTATAGCCTTCCACGCACTTTCAAAATTTTTGTTCTTAGATACATTTTTCAATAAATGACGACACTGAACCGGGGATATTCCCATTTCATAGAGGAATTTCATGGCTTTTACACGATTTGGGAAACGATCGTTTTCATTGGACCAGGCTAATGTTGATAACTGACTTTCCAGCAGTGAGCGAAGATCTTTCAATTCACTCAATACTTCTCTATTATCAGTATCCTGTTCCTTGTCGATCACTGAGTTTTTTTTTCGTGTATTAGAAACATATTTTTTTTTGGATTTTTCACGAGTGTACTCTGCGTAGTCTTTCGTGGCGACGAAATCATTATCCTCATTCCTCTCATTCGAGGAACTGCTTGTCGTAAGGTCGCGTTTTTCAAGTTCAGTTTTAAATTTCTTAACCCATTCAGTCGTCACTAGGGATGGCAGTTTATCTCGATTATTTATTTTAAGCTTGTCTGCTCTCTCACGAGAGGATATTATTTCATCCAAATCGAGCAATTCTTTTTTTTCTGATTTTTTGTTTTTTGATGATTTTTTTGACTTTGTTAGTCTATTTTTTTGAGGCAGCAGATCATCACCATTTTCTATTTCAAGATCAGAATATGTGTCTGCCGGATCGCCATCAAACAAAGTCTCATCGTAGTCAATTGCCGCAATGATTTCTATCCCATTGGCAACCGGTCTATTGGTTAATATAACGGCTTCTGAACCTAATAGGTCACGCACTTTGTTTATTGCTTGGCGCATATCGGGTGCCGTGAACCGTTTTAATTTCATATTTTAAAACCTCAATTTAACACTATAAAACCCGCGCCCAACGTACACATCTAAGTTGAACTATGAATAGCCATCCATGCATACACGTATAAACCCAGATTGCTTATTAAAAAAAGTGGCTGTTACGCCTGTTGACCGATACTTGAAACAACCTGAATCTGTTTGTTTTCGGGTACTTCGTTATACGAAAGTACATATAAACCCGGTATTGAGCGGCGCGAAAATTTTGACAACAAAACTCGCAGTTGTGGAGCAACAAGTAATATCGCTGCTTGGCCTGCCATTTCTTGACGCTCTGTTGCAGCAGATAATGACGAGCTGATATTCTCAGCTAGGCCAGGCTCCAATCCCGCACCGCCCTGACCTGCGACCTGTACGGTTTGGAGCAACAACTGTTCCAGTGTCGGATCCAATGTCATTACGGGTAGATCTTCTGCATCACCAATTATTCCCTGTACGATAGAACGCGACATCTGAGCACGCACAAACTCGGTAAGCTGTTCAGGGTCTTTGGTAAAACTGGCGTTGTCAGTCAAGGTCGCAGATATCGTGCGTATATCGCGAATAGAAACTTTTTCGTCGAGTAAGGATTGCAATACCTTGAGTACCACGCCAAGTGTTAAATTGTCTGTTAACATTTCATCAACTAACTTGGGTGATGTTTTTGCGAGATTATCCACGAGTTGTTGAACTTCTTCTCGACCCAGTAGTTCAGCGGCATGGGATTGCAATATTTGACTAAGATGCGTTGCAATGACAGTACTCGCATCAACGACGGTATATCCTAGCGTTTGCGCATGATCCCGCTGGCCTTTTTCAATCCAGGTCGCATCTAAGCCAAATGCAGGATCTTTTCCGGGTGCTCCGGCTAATTCACCAAAAACCTGTCCTGGATTGATCGCCATATCACGATCAGGATAGATATCAGCCTGACCAACAGGAACCCCATGCAGGGTTAACCGATAGGTATTCGGGTTTAATTCGAGATTGTCTCTAATGTGCACGGAAGGAATCAAAAAACCGAGTTCTTGGGTTACCTTTTTGCGTACC
>CAZWUO010000008.1:0-49081 GCA_964636675.1 uncultured Ectothiorhodospiraceae bacterium | reverse complement strand
AAGCTATTCGACATTCAATCACCTTTTTTCCGTTGCCTATCTGCATAACCTGCATAACCTGCATAACCTGCATAACCTGCATAACCCATTTAACTCAATAAGGGAGCCAATTTTTTATCGATGGTTTCCCTTGCTCTAAAAATTCTTGAACGTACCGTTCCTACTGGGCAATCCATAGCGGTAGCAATCTCGTCATAACTCATACCTTCCAATTCTCGCAACGTAATCGCCGTGCGTAAATCTTCGGGTAATTGCTCTATCGCGCTATAAACAACAGCTTCGATCTCATCCTTAAGCAGTATACGTTCCGGGCTTGCGTTATCATTTAAAGCCTTCCCTGCTTCATAATACTCAGCATCTACCGCGTCGATATCAGAATCAGGCGGCCTTCTACCCTGCGAAACTAAGAAGTTTTTAGCCGTGTTAATCGCAATACGATAAAGCCAAGTATAAAATGCACTCTCTCCACGAAAGCGTGGCAACGCGCGATACGCTCTTATAAATGCTTCTTGAGCCACATCTAATGATTCGTCCACGTCATGTATATAACGTGATATGAGTTTCACAATTTTATGTTGATATTTTAAAACCAACACATCAAATGCTTTTTTATCACCCCGTTGAACACGTGCAACCAGTTCTCTGTCAACCGCCCCGTTACTCATAGGCGCTTGCTCGGTTGATGGCGAGGAGGTGGAGTCTTTTACCATTTTCATAGACAACACTCATCTATTAAAGTTCTTTCTATCTAGATACCTAAAACAGGTCATGCTAATCTTAGGTAATCCCCTGCGAGCTTGTCCGAAGATCTGTTACGAACAGCCTAGGACAACAAAATACCCTATTAATTTCAATTCAATCTGACTATGTTAAGGAAATTCCAAAATTTTAAGGTAATATACCCGTAGCGATTGAGATTTCGAGTATATTAACCCAAGGTAACGATAATACGCTATAACTTCAATCTTGTAGAGAAAATTACTTTCATTCCAAAAAATACACCGTCTACAATATGAAAAACCAATACCAATATGACATTCTTGTCGTGGGCGCGGGGGCCGCTGGCCTCTCGCTCGCGTTAAATCTCGCAGCCAATGCAAGAATAGCAGTACTCGCCAAAGCCAACCCGGAAGAAGGCTCTACCTATTATGCCCAAGGTGGCATATCAGCGGTACTCGATGAACAAGACTCTGTTGAATCCCATATATCAGACACAATCAAAGCCGGCGCGGGTTTGTGCAAACCTAATATCGTCAAACACACGGTTGAAAGTGGCGA
Source organism: uncultured Ectothiorhodospiraceae bacterium (assembly GCA_964636675.1). Taxonomy (GTDB): domain Bacteria; phylum Pseudomonadota; class Gammaproteobacteria; order S012-40; family S012-40; genus JALUUH01. The sequence goes on along the minus strand of CAZWUO010000008.1, from coordinate 47,803 downwards.
GAAAGCCATTCATTGGTTAGTCGATAAAGGGGTAGAATTCACCAAACAACATAATACCGGCGACAAGGACTCGTTTCACCTGACACGCGAAGGCGGACATAGTCATCGACGCGTTTTACATGCTGCAGATGCAACAGGTCGAGTGATGGAGACCACACTCATAGACCGCGCCAAAGAGCATACAAATATTGATTTATTCGATGATCATAATGTGATTGACTTAATCACTGGTATTAAAATCGGCCGCGCAGAAAATCGCTGTCTTGGCGCCTATGTATTAAACCGTAAAACCCATCATGTTGCAGTATTTCGTGCGAAGTTCGTGATTTTAGCAACCGGTGGCGCGAGTAAAGTTTATTTATATACCAGCAATCCAGATGTTTCCACCGGCGATGGTATTGCTATCGCATGGCGCGCAGGCTGCCGAGTGGCCAATATGGAATTCATCCAATTCCACCCCACTTGTTTGTATCACCCCAAGGCGAAATCTTTTTTGATTTCTGAAGCACTACGTGGCGAAGGAGGAAGGCTACTCTTGCCCGATGGAACTCCGTTTATGCAACGCTTTGACTCACGCGGGGAACTCGCACCGCGAGATGTCGTTGCGCGGGCCATAGATCATGAAATGAAACGCCTCGGGGCTGAGTTTTTATTGCTCGATATCAGCTACAAACCCGCCGAATTTATTAAGCAACATTTCCCAAATATATACCAACGCTGCCTGTCTTTTGGTTATGACATCACTACAGACCCAATCCCTATCGTGCCTGCAGCACATTATACCTGTGGCGGCGTAATGACTAATCTACACGGTCAATCGGATATCAATGGCTTGTACGCTATTGGCGAAGTGGCGCATACTGGTTTACATGGTGCTAACCGCATGGCCAGTAATTCATTGCTCGAATGCATCGTATTTGGTGAATCAGCAGCATTAGATATTATGCAAAAAATCGATTCCGTGGCGATGCCTGATATACTGCCCGAATGGGATGAAAGCAGGGTGACTAACTCCGATGAGCAAGTTGTTGTGTCACATAATTGGGACGAACTTAGGCGCTTTATGTGGGACTATGTGGGCATCGTGAGAACGGATAAACGTCTGGAACGTGCAAAACGACGGGTTGATTTATTGCGCTTAGAAATTGGTGAATACTATAGTCATTTCAGCGTGACGAATGATTTGTTGGAATTGCGTAATCTCGCAGAAGTCGCAGACCTTATCATAAAATCTGCGCAAAGCAGAAAAGAAAGCCGAGGGTTACATTATACCCTGGACTACCCCAACAAAGATGATAAAAACCAAAAAAAAGACACTATTCTGGTTCCTTCGAATTTTGCAACAAACGTAAACGTACGCGAAGTTGTCTGAAAGTATTATTATCAATGGCATCAAAAAAAATAATAACACTTCGATTTATTTTTGTACCTACAATACTAAAATTAAGCACCACGAGCAGCGGATGCATATAGCTGTTCATGTTTAATTGCGCATAAATTTTTTCACCATCTCGCTGAGTCAACTGCCACTCGTTATCCTCGCGCCAACACAATGCAACAATCGAATATTCTGCACGTAAGAGTGGATGCAATCTCAGATTATAGTATAAGCTGATTAACACGAATATGATAACCAGAATTTGTATGACAACAGACAAATCGAGCATCAATAATATGCCGATACCTACGAGATGAAGCATGCAAAGTAGACCTACAAAAAAGACGGAGGGCGTTAACTCAACGACCAGCGGCGTTGCATATTTTTTGGAAGACACGATTTATATCGGGGTCATCAGGCAACGTTTTTTTAGTAAAGTATTCATACAGCAGTTGATCCGGAAGTGCAACAAGGGTTTCAAATATTTTTTGATCTGCGGCCACGAGTTCATCGTAGTATGCATCAAAAAAATCGCCGAGTAGAATATCTAATTCCAACATACCACGTCGACACGCCCAGCGTATTTCGCCACGCGAAAGTTCCGTTTTTTTAACCCGTGAGTTTTGTAATTGCTCGAGGATATCCATCACTAAATAATATGTTTTGCCAATTTTTTCTTAATATCACCAATGGCTTTACTCGGGTTTAATCCCTTGGGACACACATCCGTGCAATTCATTATCGTATGACAACGAAATAAACGATAAGGCCCATCGAGCTCGGATAAACGCTCTCCCGTCGCCTGGTCTCGACTATCTTCTAAAAAACGCGCGGATTGCAATAATGCGGCGGGGCCACGAAATTTATCGGGATTCCACCAAAAAGACGGACACGATGTCGAGCAACACGCGCACAAAATGCATTCATATAAACCATCTAATTTTTCACGCTGCTCAGGCGTTTGCAGACGCTCCACCTCTGGCTCTGCATCGTGAGTAATCAGGTAAGGTTTAATCGATTTATATTGATGGTAAAACTGACTCAGATCTACGATCAAATCACGAATCACCGGCATTCCGGGCAAGGGATTTATTTTTATATGATCTGTATTGAGTGCAGCAACCGGGGTAATGCATGCCAAACGATTTTTTCCATTAATATTCAAACCATCAGAGCCGCATACCCCCTCACCGCAGGATCGTCTAAAACTGAGGGTTTCATCTTGATCTTTAATTCGAACCAGGCAATCCAAAACCATATCGTCGCTACCGATATCGCTAAGCTCATAGTCTTTGACATAGGGTGCGTCATCCATTTCAGGATTGTAACGATAAATTGAAAAACGCATTGAAACTCCCTATTTCCGTTTATGTATTACTTATTCGGTTAACTCAGCGCTTACTTAAGGGCTGACTCAGTAAACACTGCTCCATCTTAATGCGCTTGTGCGACCTTTAACCCGGCTAATAAACCCGCTCTTTCGGCGGAAAACTCTCAACCGTCAAAGGTTGGAGCCGCACGGGTTTAAAGTCTAAACGCGAATCTTCGCGAAAAAACAAGGTATGCTTCATCCAATTTTTATCATCCCGCTTGGGAAAATCCACACGACTGTGTGCACCACGGCTTTCTTGTCGCGCATAGGCTGAATGCACGGTTGCCACAGCAACATCAACGAGGTTTTCCAGCTCTAAGGCTTCAATTCTGGCGGTATTAAATATTTTGCTATGGTCACGTAATCTAACATCGGGCAAACGCGCTTTGATTGCTTCCAGTTTTTCTACCCCTTCGCGCAATATCTCCTCCGAGCGAAAAACCCCGCAATGATCTTCCATTTCTTTTTGCAATTCAGCACGTAAAGACTCAACGGTTTCACCCTCACCTTGCTGATCCCAGCGGGTTAATCGATTCATTGCTGATTCTACCGTTTTGTCAGGCAACGGTTTATGGGTACGCTGACTCTTTAAGTAACGCATAATATCATTACCTGCTGCACGACCAAACACAATGAGATCAAGCAAAGAATTTCCACCTAAGCGATTAGCCCCGTGAACCGAGACACAAGCACATTCACCTACGGCATACAAACCTGCAATGGTTTCTTCGGCAGCTTTTTCAGTGGGCACAACAACTTGCCCAAAACGATTCGTAGGAATGCCACCCATGGTGTAATGCGCGGTGGGGTAAATAGGAATAGCTTCTTCAATCGGATCGATATTCGCAAAGGTTCTTGCCATATCTCTAATACCTGGCAACCTGCTTTTGATTACATCCGCGCCTAAGTGGTCGAGCTTTAGCAACACATAGTCACCGTTTTCACCCACACCACGGCCTTCTTTAACTTCGGTATAAATCGAGCGACTAACCACGTCTCGACTGGCTAAATCTTTGGCATTTGGCGCGTATTTTTCCATAAATCTTTCGCCATCTTTATTAATTAAATAACCACCTTCGCCGCGCACTCCCTCGGTAATTAACATGCCCTTGCCCGCGATCCCGGTTGGATGAAACTGAAAAAACTCCATATCCTGTAACGGAATACCCGCGCGCAATGCCATGCCCATGCCATCGCCGGTATTGATACGCGCATTGGTATTGGTGCGAAAAATACGCCCCACCCCGCCCGTCGCCAATAAGGTGGTCTTTGACTCGATAATCAGCGGCTCACCGGTTTCAATTTCTAAGACTAAGGCACCCAGAATAAAACCTTCGTCATCTTTCAACAAATCGATAGCAAAATATTCATCAAAAAAATTCGTTTTCGATTTTATATTTTGCTGGTACAGCGAGTGTAAAATTGCATGTCCGGTTCTATCCGCAGCGGCACAGGTTCGCGCAGCTTGTGCCCCACCAAAATCCTGACTCTGGCCACCAAAGGGACGCTGATATATTTTACCTTCTGGGGTACGTGAAAACGGAACTCCTGAGTGTTCGAGTTCATAAACCAAGTGTGCAGCTGCACGACACATATATTCCACTGCATCTTGATCAGCGAGATAATCACTGCCCTTTATGGTGTCATACATATGCCAATGCCAATTGTCAGGCAATACATTAGCAAGTGCCGCATTGACACCACCCTGGGCTGCTACGGTATGCGAACGGGTGGGAAATACTTTTGATACCACCGCTACTTTTGCATCTTCGCGTGCAAGCTGTAATGCAGCACGCAATCCTGCGCCACCCGCACCAATGACTAATGAATCAAATCTTCTTCGTGGAATATTATTCATGCAGTTACCGATAATAAGATTTTTAATGCCCATGCAAGCATAAAAAGAATAAAAAAACCGAGCAGGCACAACACTGAGAAACGCAAGGTATCATGGCTTAGGTAATCCATAATCACATCCCGTCCACCAATCCAGACATGGGCCATCATTGAAATCCAAAATACAATCGTAGCTGCATTTATGACGGGGTTCGCTAACCATGCTTGCCAAGTTAAAAAATCATCGATGGGTGAAAATGAAAAAAAGATCGCTATCACAATAATATATAACGCAATATAAACCGCAGAAATGCGTTGCACGACCCAGGTTCTAACCCCACCTGAATTAAAACTCATATGATCCAACCTATAATCAACAATAAAACAATCGCGTCAATCGCAAGTACAAACCATGATATTTTTCGAGCAGAATCACGTGTGACACCCAGATCGATATCGAATAATAAAAAACGGATACCCGTCAATAAATGATGCACAACCGCGAGCAATACAATACCAAGCACCAGTTTCAAACCAAAAGATTGGATCAGCTCATTCACCCAAAGAAAACCAGACGCATCCCGCACCGATTTATCCAGTAGGTAGAGTATCAGAGGAATACAAAGAATCATCAGAATGCCAGAAACCCGGTGAAAAATAGAAACCACACCGGTGACGGGAAGCTTAATCTGCATCACATTGAGATATTTCGGTCTTCGCTTTTGCACACTTTTTCTCATAGGCATTAAGGGGAAGTTATTAACTACTGAGTTTTTTACAATGCTGACTAGGCAATGCGATTAGTCGAAAACGATGCATAAATCCGCGCACACAAAACCCATACGCAAGCAAAAAAGATACCGTTTTCAGTTATTTACAATTCCTAAGTTAAACACTACGTTTTTCCTTGGAGATCAGGTAAAATCTCTCTCAATTGATTTTCGGATTCCTATAAACCATTCACCACGATGATTACAACAATGAACCCTGAACTGACAAACATTTTAGCGGCGCAAAATATTTCTTTGCAAACCAAAACCCCCGATGCGCAATCCACTATAGCATGTAATTTAAATCATTTTGGACTGCTAAAAATTTCCGGCGATGATGCGCAAGATTTTTTACAAGGCCAATTCAGCAACGATGTTAACGCACTGGATGGCAAGAACTCTCAATTAAGCAGTTACAATAACCCTAAGGGAAGAATGCTGGCAAGTTTTCGTTTATTCAAACTAAATGATGATTACTTTATGCGCTTACCGATCGACGTACTGGAAAAAACTCAAAAACGCTTAACCATGTATATAATGCGTTCAAAAGTTAATATAACGAACGCAAGCGGCAATCTCATTGGGCTTGGCTTTAGCGGAACTGACGCTACCAGCCTATTGGAGCACGCACAAATTCCCCTACCACAAAACACAAATGGAATATTGGCCGCACATGGGCTGATTAGTCTCGCCATTGATCTCGGCGATAGTCTTGGCGACGATCTCAAGGTTGGCAACAACCCAATACGTTATGAGGTCTATGGGTCTCCTGAAGTATTGCAAGCATTGATCGCGAAAATAAAAACTAAAATCGAATTTTATACTTCCACAAGCTGGCGGTATTTCGATATTATCTCAGGCATCCCTAATATTTATGCATCGACCATGGAAGAATTTGTACCCCAAATGATCAACTACGATCTCATTGGTGGCATCAGCTTCAATAAAGGCTGCTACACGGGACAAGAAATCGTCGCACGCATGCACTACTTGGGGAATCTGAAAAAACGTATGTACTTATGCCATATTGAAACCGATCAAAGCATAAACCTGAATGCAAAAATTTATGAGGTCAATACGGATAAAAAACAAAGTGTAGGGCAAATAGTCGATGTAGTTGCAAATACAAAAAGTGGCTTAGACGCCCTTTGTGTATTACAAATTTCCAGCACGGATAATATAAAACTAAGCATTAATGAAGCAAATGGCCCCCACCTAGCATTGAGAAAGCTTCCGTATTTACTCGTAATGTCCCAAGGTGAGTAGCATATTGTCAGTTGCCTGGACTAAAACACTGGCTATGCCTTTTTCAGAAGCCGCGTGGCCTGCATCTTCAATAATTTTCAACTCTGCTTCAGGCCAAGCTTTATGTAACTCCCATGCACTTTCAATAGGACACACCACATCATACCTTCCATGGACAATAGTTCCCGGAATATTTTTCAAGTGGTTCGCATTTTTTAATAGTTGATCAGGCTCGAGAAACGCGTTATTGATAAAATAATGACACTCAATTCTCGCCATGGACAATGCGGTAAAGGTATTTTCAAAATGTTTTATAACTTCTTGTCTCCCCATTAGTGTTGCAGTTCGTCCTTCCCATAACGACCAAGCCTTAGCTGCCGCCATACGGCTAATTTCATTTTTCCCAGTTAAACGCTTATAATACGCGCTCACGAGATCATGTCGCTCATTAACGGGTATAGGTTTTAAGAAGTCTTCCCAGTACTCGGGAAACAAACGACTCGCACCGTCTTGATAAAACCATTGTATTTCCTTGGGTCGACACAAAAATATACCCCGTAAGATCAATCCAAGCACTTGCTCAGGATAAGTCTGGGCATAGATCAGACTCAGGGTTGATCCCCAAGAACCACCGAATAAAACCCAGCGATCGATTTTTAACATTTCACGTATTTCTTCCATGTCAGAAACCAGCGCCTGAGTATTATTATTTTCCAGCTCAGCATGTGGACCAGAACGCCCACTACCGCGTTGATCAAACAAGATAATACGATATTTTTCCGGATTAAAAAAACAACGCTGAGACGCTTCCGTGCCACTGCCTGGACCGCCATGTACAAACAACACCGGCACACCCTCGGGGTTGCCGCTTTCTTCTATGTATAAAACATGTGGTGATTCAACTTTCAAACTATGCGAGGCATAAGCTTTAATCAGTGGGTAAGGCTTTCTCATTACTGTCCTTTACTGTTTTGCGACATCCAAAGTTCTACTTATAAATATACCCATAGTGAAGCTCGATAAAGCTTTTTTTGCAGCTTCGGAAACCGCAACAAACTGTATTAATTAGCACGGGCCTTTTTGATTTGCTCATAGGCAGCCTTAATCTCCTGCGTTTTCTCAGTGGCCAGTTTCACCATTTCTTCGGGCAAGCCCTTGGATACCAACTTATCGGGATGATGTTGGCTCATTAATTTGCGATACATTTTTTTGATTTCCGCATCAGAGGCATCTTTGCTCACGTCGAGCATCGCATAGGCATCTTCAAGTGAAGTTTGCGACACTTGTCCTGATTGCCCCGCGAAGCGTCGCTGAGCATCCACCATTTTAATCAGATGTTCAATAAAGTAACGCTGAAACCCCAGCAATTTCCCGATACGAATTAATAACTGCCTTTCAGCATCATCGATTGCACCATCTGCAAAAACGGTTGATATCTGAATTTCCAAAAACATCTGTAATAAATTACGACTGCGACCACACTCTATTTTGAAATCGGAAATAACCTCATCTAATGGAAACTCTTCTTGTTTGCCCTCATTAAATAATGTAATTGCCTCTCGAGTTTGCTGTTCACCAAGCTGCATTTGCGCCATCACACGACGAGCGACACGTATTTCATCATCACTCACCCGGCCATCTGCTTTTGCCAAATGCCCCATCACCGAAAACGTGGTGGTAAAAAAGACGCGTTGGGCTTGCTCTGTAACCGGTGCGTTATGTCGCCTCTTTATCGCGCGATCAAGATGATACCCGAGAAAAAAACCCAGCAAAGCCCCCAAAAAACCCCAAAACATGTACCCAAACCCAATACCTAACAACCGACCTAACAACGCTCTACCTCCATTACCGAGTAGATATATTTATACCGTGTATTAGGTGTAAGGTCACGCCTTAATAAGCGCACAAAAAATAATCGACCTGCTTTCCTATTATTGACGAGATAACAACGAGTTTCGACAATACACACTTATTCAGAACAAGGTTTAGCATCACGGACAGCGCAATCACTTGCCTACGATACGCTTCAACAAAGAACCATCATCCCATTGATAACTCATGAAGCCAAGTATCACACATGCGGTACCTACTATCGTATTTAGCTCGATGATTTCATGGTTAAATTGATGACCTATCAGCAAAGCAGTCACTGGAGTGATAAGCGTAAGTAGTGCAATTTTTCCGGTATTTAAATGCCTAAGTGAATAATAAAACAACACGGCACCGACAACAGATCCTGCCGAAGCTAAATATATAATAGATTTAAGGGTATGCTCGGGAATCATCTGAGGAATACTTTGATCAAAAACCAACCAAGTCAACAGATAACAAAAAACCTACGCCCTCACCACTCCATTTTATCGCCAGCGGCGTCGTAGACCAGATTAAGATAACGCCTAAATATGCCATCGGCACTGACACCTTACTCACCTCCTGGGGATTTTTCTTTCCTACAACAATAGAATGCCTTCACTAAAACTGTGATAGCCTTGACGGGGTTATTTGATTCCGGACTTATAATATGCGATTTATTGTACTTGGCCTTGCCTTGATAACAATATGCACGGGAATACACGCTAAACCCTTTGCTGCCGAAGGAAGCGATTTATTAATGGGTGTCGGCGCAAAAGCCATTGCGCTAAGTGGTGCTGTTACAGCAAGCAGCAAAGATATCTATTCGATATATTGGAATCCCGCCGGCTTGAGCAAACTTACCAAAAGCGAATTTTCTTTCTCCCGCTCCTTACGCGATCAAATAGACCCCGTCAGTTTTATCGGGTTTGCAAAGCCCTTTACAACTAGCTCGTTTGGCGGCTTTAATAACGCAATCGGGATTGCGTGGGTTCCGCGCTTTCATGTCATCGCCAACGGGCGATTTGAAAAAGATGATATTGCCAATATATTCTTACAATTTTCCGTTCCCGAAATACCCGAAGGATTTGACGGTAAAATTGATTCAAAAACACGTGACACTCGGCTTGTTTTCGCTACCAGTCCGCGTTTGCTGCCTAAACTATCATTGGGCATAAGCCTCGCCTGGATCAAATGTATTTCAAATTTTTGCGGTACTTCGCTAAATGACCCCAACAACTATCAAATCGCGACGACAGATGCCTCAGCATTTGCGCTAAATATGGGTCTACAATATAAAATCAATAAGACATTACGTATTGCAATTAATGTGAAAGACTTCAATACGGCGCTTAATGTTGAGACGATTGTAACAGACAATAAGGGTGTTCGAACGGAGAAGTTTTCTACTGCATTTCCACGTGATTTAACCCTGGGTATCAGCTGGGTCGCCACTCCGCATACGCAAATACAAATTGACTACCAAAGTCTGTCCGGTGATTACGGTCAATCTCCGATAGACTTTCATTTGCTACGCACCGGCATAGAATATTCGATGCACCAAGTACAATATCGCATGGGTCTACTCATCCCACTCAAACTCACATCAGGTATTACCGGAAACATAATGAATGATCTACCCGCGCCCGTGGCGCCCACTGCCGGTATTGGTTGGAAATATAAACGCTTTCAATTAGGCTTAGCCTTATATGCCAACCCGATCATGAGTTATCAACGCCAAGCCGTTTACCCAAAGGCAGAGGCTTCGTTAAGTGTTGAGTTTTGATGGTTCGTCTTGCCGAAAAATTAAGAATGGGCACGCTTTAAAATCAAATCAGCAACCGATTTGACATTCATTTTATTGAGCAAACGTTGGCGATGAACCTCAACGGTACGCACACTGATATCATATATTTCTGCGACATCTTTATTCTTTTTACCCGTCATAAGGCACTCCATAACTTCGTGCTCGCGCTTGGTTAATAATGACATCTTTTCTTCTAATTCAACTTTTTTTACTTCTTGCTCTTGTATTTCAGTATCTAACACCAATGCTCGATTAATACTTTCTAATAATGCATGGTTAGAAAAGGGTTTTTCAAAAAAATCAAACGCCCCCGATTTCATAACATCGACTGCCATTGAAACATCCGCATACCCAGAAATAAATATAATGGGCATATTGCAATCGCGTTCGCGCAAGATCTCTTGTAAGGCAATACCGCTGATTCTAGGCATGCGCACATCAGTCACAATACATCCCATCCATGAATTATCGAAATTATCCAGAAACTCCTGGGCATCTGGAAAAGTTTTAGCCTCAATGCCTGAGGTCGCAACAAGCTCCTCAAGTAAATTTCTGGCACTGCCATTATCTTCAATAATATATACTTTTTGTACCATTCCACACACTCAAACGATTAGTTTTAAGACACACGAAAGCAATCAACATGCCGTCAACAAACACCAAGGAATGGGCACGTGATATTAAAGCATCAATATGCCGTATCTAATTAGTTGATAACAGATTCCACTAAGAAACTACATGCGCTTCTAACAGACTTGCTATTTGACGCTCTGCCTGAAACCAATCTTCAGTTTCGCTACCGCTGGTAAAGTTTCGTTTTTCTGAAATATAGTATGCGGCCACTGAAACCATTTTTTGACGCTCTTCCAAAGTAGCAATAACGTCTGCAGACATACTCTCTTTCCGCACAACTTGAGCCTGCTTTTTACCCGTATTCAGTGAGTTATTCGCCGCCGTTTTTTGCGCTACCGAATGTTTATTGCCAGGCTTTTTACTGCCCGGTTTTTTGCTTACTGTGGTTTTTTTATTAGCTTCAGTTTTTTTTTGCGTCACTGTGTTTTTTGCGGATGAAAAAACCATTTTTGATGAATTTTTTTTCGTTTCCATAATAAAGATACCCGTGGTTTTGACTGCATTTGGTTTAAGTGAGTGTTCTATTAGCTTTATGGTAAAGCGAAATGATGCGTAGTTATTATAGTCGACAATTTTATATTAGCATAAGGCTTAATAAAAAAAACCGTCGGAGAGATGACCTACGAGAACGCCGTGATACAGGAAAGATTATTGCTTTATTGCTTTAGCAAAAAGTCATCGAAAACTTACGCAAACAAATATCACGTCATGCCAAAAGCTACCATTGTTATTCCCAGGGGTAAGATGAACATCTTCGCGCTCAACTCGTGCAAGAATAGCAACGACTATACACCTATATAAAAATAATAACGAGCGGTGCGCAACAGCGCGTTAAAAATAGTTCATACGCCAGGTTTTAACCTATAAACCGATCTATGGCTTTTCTTAAGCGCTCGGGGGTAAATGGTTTTTGCAACCAACCCGATGCACCCATTGTTCGGGCCTTGCTTTTTTTATAGGCCTTACCTTCGGTCGTCACCATTATTATAGGTACGTATTCAAAACCTTGTTTGAGCCGAAGCTTGCTTACCAAGCTAATTCCGTTCATTTCTGGCATATTCACATCGGTCAACACGATATCAAAAGTTTGCGTTTTTGCGAGTTCCAATGCTTCACGCCCACTAAGTACCGTGGTTACCTCGTGTCCTTCCTGAGTGAGTATCGTTTTAATAATCTCGCATATTGATCGCGCATCATCTACTGCTAGTATTTTAGCCATCGACATCTCCTATACCTTTTTACCATCAACATGCTGTATCGACAAGCCGTAAAAAGATCTTGAACCTAGATTCCGTAGTTGACCACGATGAGGCATCGTTAAGCGGCTGAATAAAAAACGAATGAGGTGGTTTGTCGAAGTCACTCAGAAGATGAGCGCGCTACGTTATAAGTGTGAATAGCGTCCAACTGCGGATTCTAGGTTGAAACATATCACTCTAAGACCAAACCGCTGGCGAGTTGCTCGATTTTAAAACAGTTTTCTAAACGCCCGCTAAACATCAAAACAGCAACACAGCTTAAAAGCACTGAAACAAAAAAGTGATTGATTTATACCTATAAAAAGCGTAGTTTTTGTCTGTCTACTTAATAGGACATAAGCAAAAACATACTTATAAACAAATAGTTCCTGATAAAATCATTAGGTCATTGAGAGGAGAAATGAACATGATGAAACGTAGTTTATTGGCTTTAGCTGTAGGGTCTTTATCGCTATCAGCTTATGCGGATAATTCTGTATCAGTGAGTGGCTTTACTGATATTACCTATACCAACGAAAATACTAAAAGCGTCTTCCTAGCGAATGCTGAGGTTGATATCGAAGGAAAAACCGAGAATGCTATGGTCCGCATTGATTATGATTTAGCGATTGGTACCAATGGCGGTGGCAATATAAATGCTGCTACCCCTAACGGCCCCGCTGATTCAGGAATCATCGAGCAAGCCTATTTTGCCTATAGTGGCCTGCCCATGGTAACGGTGATAGGCGGTGTCTTTAACAACCCTATTGGCTGGGAAGCAGAAGATGCACCGGGAAAATATCAAATTACCAGCGGCCAAATCTATGGGATTCTTGATGGCCAAACCGCCTTATATGGGAATAATATCGCGGGTGTTGCTGCGGCTATTGATCTTATGGGTATGGGATCTGTAACCCTCGCCGGACTTAATGATATTAGCTTACAAAATAGTGATGGAGGAACTTCACTTGATGAAAACTCTTTCGCGGCTGTGGTCAATCTAACACCGATGAAAGGTCTAGACCTTGAAGTGGGTTATGTCACACAACAAGCCAATGCCGGCAATGTCTATGATATTAACGCCACGTATTCAAATTTTGGCGCAATGGTAGGCCTAGAATTCCTCGGTGCTGAAAACATCGTTGATTCTGCCGTCGGAGTAACCCTGAATTACATGCTTATGGATGACCTTGGAGCAACCTTTCGTTACGATACTGTTTCATTAACCGATGTAGATGATGCTAACGTTTCAATAACTGGAGCAGTGTCTTATGCGTTAGCAAGCAATGTAACGGTGCTGGCTGAACTTAGACGAGATGACAACGGGTCGGTGACTGATGACCAATTAAACTTAGAATTCGTCGCTACATTCTAAGTTGTTCGATCACTTAATGGTTACAGCATACCTGAGTTTCATCATCACGCTGTAACCATTGAGTATTATCCCTGCCTTTATTTTCACCTCTTAATCAGACTTACACTGTCACCGCCGTCTTGTTCGACACATAGAAAAACACACCCGCTAATACCGTAACCGCTAACAGCAAACACACTAACGGAGAGACGCCAAACGCGGCGGGCAAATAGCCTAGAAACATCGCCAGTACGCCAACCAATAGACTATATGGAATCTGCGTACGCACATGCTCGATATGGTCACACGAACTCGCGATAGAACTCATAATAGTGGTATCCGATATCGGCGAGCAATGGTCCCCAAATATCGCACCATCCAGGATTGCACCCAAGCTTATAATTGTAATCAAGCCATAGCTATTGCCATCGAGTGCATACGCGACAGGGATGGCCGTAGGTATCAAGATAGACATCGTACCCCAGCTCGTTCCGGTGCCAAACGAAACTATAGAAGCGGTCAGAAAAACCAAAAAGGGAAAGAGGAATGGCGATACCGCCTGCCCCATGCTTGCGGCTAAAAATTCACCGGTGGCCAAATCATCACAACTCGCCTTGAGTGACCATGCAAGCAGCAATATCCCTGCAGGCAAAAGTCCGCTCTTAAATCCCGCAAACATGGCCTGGCGGATCGTACTCAGTTTAAGCTTGGAAACAACGGCTGCGCAAAAACAAGCCGTGAGCAATCCGCTAAACGAGGACAACACCAAAATACTCGTATTATTTTTTGTATTGGCGATGACTTCCAACCATATCGTAGGAAACAACCACGCAAAATAATTCTTTTGCATTTGCTCAAATCCACCACCGTCCCACCACAGTCCCGTCAGCAAGGTCAGCATCAATACAAACAAGGGTAACAAGGCGCTGATAGCATGTTTAGAAAGCTTGCCCGCAACGCGATTTAGCGCCTCTAACTCTTTTGGATTAGCCTCTTGAGCACCAGCAGATGCCAAGGCACTTCGTTCTGCGCGCAACATCGGACCAAAATCTCGCTGACTCAATATATTCATGAAAACAAAAATCAGCATTAACACGCAATAAAATCGGAACGCGATGGCATCAAAGAACATCGAATAACCATTGACCCCCATGCCTAGCGACTCAGAGACTTCTCCAAATAAACCCACTTCAAAACCAATCCAAGTACTCACAATCGCCAGACCTGCTACCGGCGCACTCGTAGAGTCAATAATAAAGGCCAATTTTTCGCGACTTATTTTTCGCAAATCACTGATCGGGCGCATAGACGAACCCACAATCATGGTGTTCGCATAATCATCTATAAATATAATCAAGCCCATGAGAGCGGTCATAAACTGAGTTGATCGTCGAGTTTTCGTAAAACGCGTCAAATACGCCACGACACCTATAAACCCTCCGGAAACAACCATCACCGAAATCATTGCAAGAATGAGAAATACAAACGCCAAAACCTGTAAATTCCAACCGCTGCTCAACGCACCTGAAAAATACCCTAGCGCCGTTACGGGGCCACTTAACAACGCGTCTGAGACGTCTCCCGAATGCGCATACTGCGCCAGAATCCCACCTACTAAAATCGCTACACCCAAGCTCAAAAATAGCTTTCTGGTTATTAAAGCAATAATAACTGCCAATATCGGCGGCACCACGCTATACCAATTGCCACCATTTGCAGAACCTTTAGGACCAAAGTAGTAAGCCATCAGTAGTAAAATACTAAACAGCGCCAAACCCGATACCATCATTCGTTTTCTAGATATTTTTAGCATAAATTATAGATAAACTTAGAGTGTTAACACTTATTTAAAACAGCACCAGAGGCCATTTTTCCCCAGAACAAGGCGCATTGAGCGAGATGTACTTGCGGTACATAAGCGAAATGCCACACAGTTTCGGGGAAAAATGGCCCTGGCCCTAGAACTAAACCCGGAGAAACGCATAAAATACAATCAGTTGTAAACAAAAGGTTGTACTCGATTAATATAACCCTACCTAAAGAAATATATCATGCGCGCCGAAAGCTCTATACGTGCATACGCTATACCTGGGAACCACAGTTTTATACTCATACAAAAATGTCATACGTCACTATTACAATTTGGGTCATTTGCACCGTTTTTCTCGTGGTCGCGTGGGCCACTGCAGAATCAAATTCCCGCCGTGGTATTAAGACAACCAAGACAGCAAATAAAAGAATAAGAATCCTTAATAATGAAACCAATATGTTAAACGGTAAACTAGAGCATGCACGCCAACTAATTACAGAAGTAAAAAATTCCAACGAAGATTTGATGAAATTCAAAGAGGCTTATTACACATTAAAAAAGGAAAACTCCCAAACGCTAACAATCAATAACACCTATGCAGAACTGGTCAAAAAATTACAAACCCGCCTGTTAAATACCGAATACGCTGGAAACTCACTCGCCGCGGTTTTAATCGCCGAAATCGAAAAAAACCTACCTCATGAAGACCCTAACCTAAAAGACGAACACGTTCAAAAAACCTTCCAAAAAATACGTAAATCTATGGAATAAAGTGAAATTTTCGTAGATTACTCAAATTTAGTATAGGGTCTGTTGACGTTTCATTTTGCTCACTGTTGCGCCTGAAAAACCGCCAATCCAGACGCGAGGAGCATCGTTAGTTCAAAATAAAAAATACCTCATTTTCACAAAGTTTTCACCATCCCCTGATATAAAACCCCTAACAAAGAAAATATTCTTTGCTCTTAAACACAACACATGAGGTCAATACAGTGGACCAAAACCTACTATTATTATGGAGTGAAAACGTAGCAGTATCGTTAACCATCTGGTTACTGCTCGTCGTCATCTCTATGTACCTAGCCCGCGAGCTTGCACATCAACTCATTTTGGCAACTACCCAAACTCTCAGAGGTGTATTAAAACACCTATACCGATCACTCAATATGCTTGCGATAAATATACGTAAACGCAATAACGAAGTATTATTAGCGAACGCCAGGGAATCTACCGAAAAAAAAATTGAACGCGAGTTTCATCGGGTCAATAAAATGGTCGCAAAAGACCTCGCCGGTTACCCTGCTATTCAGCGCAAAATAAGCGACGCGATAAATCAAATAGAAGAAGATTTTCAGCAATCAACTGAAACCCCTCCACTACCACCGGCTTGGCTTAATACGATTGAAAGTGTTGCTAATTTAGCGAACAACAGCGACCCTAGCGTGGCAAAAATTCTAAGTAATATCCATAAGACATTGGAAAATTCCTACAAAGAAACCCTCAATGAATTCAGAAAAACATCGTCATCTCGCCACACTATTTTAAAAAACATGCTGCCTAACTGGCGAAAAATTTCGCAAAACCTAAATGGCATTGATAAAAATATTCATGGCCTGGATAAACGCAGTCAAATCATCGATCAACAAATGGAAAAGTACGAACAAATCAGACAACAAGACGAAACGGTTTGCCGCACTTTGAGCTCTTCCTCGATGACTTATTTTGCGATTTCATCACTGGTATTAGTCATTGCGACCTTAGGCGGCATTATTAACTATCAACTCATTGCATTGCCCATGTCGGAGATGGTAGGTGGGACTAGCCAGCTCGGCCCAATGAAAACCTCCGAGGTCGCAGCTCTTGTGATCATTCTGATTGAAATCGCAATGGGACTTTTTCTGATGGAATCGTTACGTATCACCAATTTGTTTCCAGTCATCGGTTCAATGGATGACAAAATGCGCCAACGCATGGTGATCATCACCTTATCCATTTTAACAATACTTGCGAGTATAGAGGCATCATTGGCTTATATGCGTGACCTGCTCGCCCTGGATAGAGAAACCCTGACTCAATCACTGGCAGGCATCGCCGTTATGGAGGCAGAGTTTCGTTGGATTCCATCAATAGGTCAAATGATTCTGGGATTCATACTGCCTTTTACGCTTGCATTTGTGGCCATCCCACTCGAATCCTTTATTCATGGCCTGCGCACGATTTTGGGAATTATCCTGTGTCACACAATACAGCTACTCGCGTTCTGCGCACGGATGCTGGCGAACTTAATTTTTCGTATCGGTAAAATTTTTAATACACTTTATGATGTCGTTATTTTTATACCCATCCAAATGGAAAAACTCTATAAAAGTCGCAACACAAAATCTACAGAAACAGGCATCGAAACAACTAATTACTAAAACAACCCACTACTAAAACAACTGCATGTTATAAACGCAAAAGGAAATTATGATGAAAAAATTTATTTTACTCTCCCTACTCATTTTTGGCTTAACGGCTTGCAGCGAGCCACCACCGCAAAACAGAGCTGTATACATGTTGCTTGATACTTCGGGTACTTATACCAATGAGCTTACCAAGGCAAAAATTATCATCAACTATTTATTGGCTACCTTAGACGGTGGAGATTCACTCGCCATTGCCAGAATCGACAGCGGTAGTTTTAGCGAAAAAGACCTGATATCAAAAGTTACTTTTGACACCCGACCCAGTGTCATTAACGAGCAAAAACGGGCTTTTAAACGCAAGATCGATCACTTTGTGAAAAATGTTAAAAGCAGCTCGTTCACCGACATTAGCGGCGGTGTATTACAGGCCTCTGAATACCTACATGAAACAGGCGCAAAACAAAAATATATCTTGATATTTTCCGATCTGGAGGAAGATTTGGTTAAAGGGCATGTGAGAGACTTTTCTATCCCATTAGTTGCAGTAAAAGTGGTTGCACTCAATGTCACCAAACTGCGCTCGGACAATATAGACCCACGAGACTACTTAAAACGCGTTGCAAACTGGCAAATTCGGGTTAATGAAGGGGGTGGACAATGGCAATTGCTCAACGATTTAGCGCATCTGGAAAAAATCATTCCAGGATAATCACTCCCAATAACGAAGTTACGGGGTGTGTACGCTGGTGCATGCCCTTTTGGTGTATCAAATGAGTAAAATATGCGCAAACAGCTTAAAAAATGCGATCATATTTCAAAAAATACCATCGATATTTATGTGTCGACGCTATTGACGTTTCATTTCTATCGTCACGGGAAACACTTTTTTATCTAGCTGCACTCACACACAAAATGAAGTATCATCCAGGTTTGTTTTCCATCGTAATAATACATAAAGAGAGTTCAACATGGCAGATTCATGGGATAAAAATCAGAGTAACGATAGCTGGGGTTTACCCGCGGGAATGGATCCAATGAAAGTGATGCAAGTCGCTTCGGGATACTGGCAATCCTGTGTATTACATGCGGCCAACCGTTTAGA
This sequence comes from uncultured Ectothiorhodospiraceae bacterium, assembly GCA_964636675.1. Lineage (GTDB taxonomy): Bacteria > Pseudomonadota > Gammaproteobacteria > S012-40 > S012-40 > JALUUH01. The sequence goes on along the minus strand of CAZWUO010000008.1, from coordinate 29,002 downwards.
TATTTTCAACCGACTCGATGGCCAATCAAAAGATTTAGACACCCTACAACAAGAAACGGATTCTGACCGGCGCTGCCTCGATGCGTTATTAAGCGCCTTAGTCTCAATGGACTTCTTAGATCGAGATGGCGATATATTTAGCAACAATGAATTCGGCCAAACCTTTCTAAGCAACTCTAGCAAATTTTACCAAGGCGGCATCGTATACATGTTCGAAAATTGGTACGAAGCCTGGGGCGGTCTTTATAACACCGTTAAAACAGGCAAACCTTCGGCGCTGATGCATCAAGAATATAGCGATAAAGAAACTCGCGACTATATGATGGGAATGCATAATCGAGCACTCTCTCAATCTGACGTGCTAACCGGCATGATCGATCTTAGCGGCAAAAAGAAGTTAATGGATGTGGGCTGCGGCCCCGCTACCTTCTCGATTAAATTCTGCGAGCGCTATGACGGATTAAATGCCGTGGCAATGGACAGAACACAAAACCTCGAAATTGCCAAAGAAATTGTTGCACAATATAACATGCAAGACCGGGTTAAATTACAAGCCGGCGATTATAATACCGACAGCCTCGGTGAAGCGAATGATGCCATGTTGTTATCCTCCATGACAAACCAAGAATCACCTGATAACATCAAAAAATTATTCCAGAAATGTTATGCCTCGATGAATAAAGATGGCATCATTATGATTCAAGAGCAATTGCTGGCAGCAGATAAACGCGGTCCTCAGTTAGCCGCGCTCATTGGTGTCAATCAAATCATTAATACGCTTGGAGGCTGCTCATATTCCACTAAAGAGATGGAAGACATTATGTGCTCTGTTGGCTTTGTCGATATCCAATCCGAGCAAATGGCGCCACCAAGCCCGTTTGTCTTATTGACGGGTTATAAACGTTAATACCGGCATAATTCAACAAAGCACGCGGATCTACAGCAGTCCATATCAACAACAATGTGTAGCCAGCGATGTCAGTATTTAGGAAGTCGAGGCTTTAGCCGGTAATGCCATTTGCATTCTCGTTCCCCGCTCCCGCGTGGGAACGAGAAAACTCAACATTCACCAGAAGCAAAAAGTCTATGCGAAAACCAACCTTAATAAATCTCATGGTCTTGCCTTAAGACAGACCGGCTAAAACCTCGACCCCCGATACCCTGTAATGCTAAGACCTAAAATGCAGAATTTCCCGGTACCCGGGGGAAAGGTATCACATCTCTCACGTTTTCTATCCCGGTTACATAATTCAGAAATCGCTCAAAACCCAAACCAAAACCCGCATGCGGTACTGTTCCATATTTTCTTAATTCCCGATACCACCAGAGTTCCTGTTTAAGTTGCTCATCCTGCATCTTTGCCTCAAGCACATCTAATCTTTCCTCACGCTGACTGCCACCAATAATCTCGCCAATGCCAGGAACCAATATATCCATCGCCGCACAGGTTTTTCCATCATCATTGCGCCGCATATAAAAAGCTTTTATGCTTTCCGGATAATTCATCACGATAACCGGCCCGTTCACATATTCCTCGGCAATATAACGTTCATGCTCCGACTGAAAATCGAGACCCCACTTAACCGGATACTCAAAGCGTTTGCCACTTTTTTCTAACACACTAATCATTTCGCTATAGTCCATACGCACAAAACTGGAATCCACTACCTTTTCCAAACGTCCGATCAAACCTTTTGCCACATGCTGATTAAATAATTCCATTTCCTGCTCACACTCATTGAGCAATACTGCAATAATATGCTGTAAAAAGTCTTCGGCTAACGAGGCATCATCGTTTAAATCCGCAAATGCGATCTCCGGCTCTACCATCCAAAACTCCGCAAGATGGCGACTGGTATTCGAATTTTCAGCTCTGAATGTAGGGCCAAAGGTATAAACCCGCGACATTGCCATGCAGTAAGCCTCGACATTCAATTGCCCAGAGACCGTTAAATACGCAGGCTTAGCAAAAAAATCAGCGGTAAAATCAATCTCCCCAGCAGTCTTCGGTAGATTCATTAAATCTAAGCTACTCACGCGGAAAAGCTCACCGGCCCCTTCACAGTCGCTCGACGTGATGATTGGCGTATTAACCCAATAAAAATTGTGCGCGTAAAAATACTGATGAATCGCCAAAGAGCAACGATTTCTAACGCGGGTAAGTGCGTTAAACAAATTGGTTCGCGGTCGCAAGTGTGCGACCGTTCTTAAGTACTCTAAACTATGTCTCTTTTTTGCCACCGGATAGTGTTCCGGTTGCTCAACCCAACCCAGCACTTTAATCTCTTGCGCCAGAACTTCGATAGATTGACCTTTACCTTCGCTTGCGACAAGCTTGCCTTGAATGGAAACACTACAGCCCGTGGATATTTTTAATACTTCGGTGGTGTAATTGGGCAAGCCTTTATCCACGACAACCTGAATCCCATCAAAACAGGAACCATCATGAATATTTAAAAAGGAAAAACCGGCTTTTGAATCCCGCCGAGAACGCACCCATCCGTTGATACAAACCGATTCATCGAGCGCAATTTCGGCCAGCAAAATATTTTTTATCTGTAGTGGTAGCTTTATTTTCATCGAAACTCCATCTTTGAATTAAACCTAAGTAATTGTACTCGTTTTTTAGGGTATCACTAAAAACGCTTTAGCAGGATATAGAATAACCAGTGTATCTGCGACAACACACCCAAGCCATCGTCAAACTATCTTATACAACAATAACCTATTCCTGTAATATGATTAATGTCCTAAATCAGTCACGCTTATTCGCTCACTAAGCAGAACAAGCCACTGGCAATATTTGACGCGTTCATTGCCCACTCGTCGAGGTACGCGACTATGCTTTATTAATTGAGAATACCTCCTTTTTTATGGATAATAGTTTTCTAAACGAAATTCTGATTTTGTTCGCCTCAGCCGTCGCTGTTGTTGTTTTGTTCCTCCGAATTAAACTTCCGCCAATCCTTGGCTACCTTACCCTAGGCCTGCTGGTAGGCCCTTATGGCTTCGCGCTAATTACCGATGTAGAGCATACCCGAGAATTTGCTGAATACGGCGTGGTCTTTTTACTCTTTACCATCGGGCTTGAGTTTTCACTGCCGTTGCTCATTCGAATGCGCGGGGCTGTGCTCGGCCTCGGAGGGTTTCAGGTTTTATTCAGTACACTGGCGACAACTGCGTTGGCGATGTATCTCGGGTTTTCGATTGAAGTTTCACTGGTATTAGGTGGCGTCGTCACCATGTCATCGACCGCCCTCGTGATCAAACAGCTCACCGATCAGGTTGAATTGCATTCACGCCACGGACGCAATGCCGTCGGAATTTTGTTATTCCAAGATATCATGGTGATCCCATTCTTAATCTTAGTTGCTAGCCTTTCCAACCCCAGCGGCGATACACCCCTCATTTCGGTGCTTCCTGCACTGGGGCAAGTACTTATCGCGCTCGTGGTCATTTTTAGCTTAGGTCGCTGGGTATTAAGACCCCTGTTTCGGGCTGTTGCACGCTATCGATCCACTGAATTATTTACGCTCACCGCGCTAACGGTCACCTTAGGCGCAGCCTGGATCACCCATCAATTAGGGCTATCGCTTGCCTTAGGGGCTTTTATCGCGGGCATGATGCTGGGTGAAACTGAATTCAGACATCAATTAGAGGCTGAAATACGCCCTTTCCGAGATGTTTTGCTTGGCTTGTTTTTTGTCACCATTGGAATGCTGTTAAACATCGGTTTATTACCCGATATCTGGCCATGGGTCGCCTTATTGGTGGTTGGCATTGTGCTCTTTAAGTTGTTGTTAATCACCGGATTGTGTCGGTTTGCCGGCTGGGATTCCGCGGTTTCTTTGCGCACGGGAATGGTCTTAGCGCATGGTGGGGAATTTGGTTTTGCTATTTTGGCTTTGGCGCTCGCCGCGAACTTACTACCGGGTAATTCAGGACAAATTGTACTTGCCACATTATTGATCAGCATGGCAATCGCACCGTTAATCATCAAATTCAACGGCAAACTCGTGGCGTTGATTTTACCCAAAGCCACGGCAATGAGTCCGCAAAGTATTAAAGCACAAATCAGCCAAACCACCGACAAACTCGATAAACACGTCATCATTTGTGGTTATGGACGCGTCGGTCAAAATGTTGCGAATATATTGCAGGATGAAAAATTTAACTTTTTTGCGATGGATCTTGATCCGGTGTTAGTACAAAATGCTATCCAAGCAAAAGACCCGGTAACTTACGGTGATTCGGCAAATATCGATTTACTCAATGCAGCAGGTTTATCCCGCGCCTCGGCATTGGTGATATGTCTTAACGAAGTGGACACCTCACTGAAAATTATCCACAACGTCCGTAATATTAATAAAGAAATTCCTATCTTGGTACGTACCGCCGACGATACTCACCTCAGCAAACTGCAACAAGCCGGGGCCAATGAAATTATTCCAGAAACCATGGAAGCCAGCCTTATGCTATCTTCCCATCTGTTAGTCATGTTAAAAGTTCCGGTTAGCCAGGTCTTTCAAAAAATTTATAAAATTAGAAAAGGACGTTACGAACTGCTACGCCGCGTTTTTCCTGGCGAAGAAGTTAATATCTGGGAACCTCTCGCCACAGAACAATTGCGCGCCATTGAATTACCCCCGAACGATGAAAACAAACAATGTAAAATTTCTGACTTAGGGCTAGACGATTACCTTGTAAAAATCACCGCCATACAACAACAAGATGCGCGCATTAACAACCCGAGTGCAGACACGTTGGTAGGCCCCGGTGACACCTTAATATTATTTGGTACACCCGCGAATATCGAAAAAACCGAAATATTTTTACTGACCAAACACAATTAATCTACCGGCAACCGAAAACGCGCATAAAACCATTTCATGGCTAACGGCGACATGAGTGTTGTCAACGCAATAACAATAACCATAGCCGCATAAATTTCGTTATTAAATATTCCACTAACACGCCCCAACTCGGCAAAAATTAACCCCACCTCCCCTCTCGGTACCATGGATATCCCGATCACCCAGCGCGTCGCCCAAGGCTCCTTAATCAGTAAGCCCCCAAGCATTTTTCCGACGACTGAGATAACCAGTAGCGAAATTGAAAATTGCCAAATAAAGGATGAAGACCAATCTATTTCACGAAAATTTAACGATAATCCAACGAACACAAAAAATATCGGGGTGAATAATTGGATAATCGGTTGCATTTGTGTTTCGATGCGTTTGGCAAAATCAGGATCGGCACGCAATGATGTGCCCAAAGGCAAGAAAAATCGTCGGGACAATGCGAGACCGGCGGCAAAACCACCCAATAACTCAGGCGCGCCTAAGGCATGGGCTAACCAAGCAAAAAACAAGACCAACGAGATAACCGTCGTCGGGATCAAACCAGGCACTTCACTCACCTGATCAAAACGCTTGATGACCAGAGACATTAGTTTTGCAGCAATCGGAGCGATAATGAAAAAAGCGCCTACAAAAAGAAATACTTTTCCAACGTTAGCGACACTAATGCCCCCGCCCAAGGAAAACTCGTAAAGCAAAGCGAGTAAAATCACCCCCAGCACATCGTCTATGACGGCAGCGCCTAATACAATTTGTCCCTCACGAGATTGCTGTCTCCCGAGATCAGACAGCACACGTACGGTAATCCCTATACTCGTCGCCGTTAATGCGCCGCCAATGAATAAAGAGACCAAAATCGATAAATCAAATGCCCAATAACTGACCCCAAAGCCCAGTATCAGCGGCAGAATAAAACCCGCCATTGCAACTATAATAGACTTACCACCAGTACGTGCTAGGCGTTTTATATCGGTTTGCAGGCCCACTTCAAACAGCAATAATATAATGCCGATTTCAGCCAGTAGTTTAATTATTTCGCCCGGCTCAAGCCACCCAAATAAACTCGGCCCTAATACGATTCCTGCGCACAGCTCACCAATCACCGACGGCGTTTTCATCTTTGCCGCAAACTCAGCAAAAATTCTCGCCACCAAAAGAATGATTAACAAATTAAGGAAAAAGGTAGACGTTTCCATTAACTCATCATCAACTCAAGCACCGAAAAAATTTTGTGTTGCTGCTCAGTCATCAATTTTATTGCTCCATGAATGACCTCTTTCCCCCCGCCAGGGATATCTCCATTGTAATCAAATGAGTAATAATGATCTACCGAAACCGGGGTTAAGCGATAAGCCGTCAAGTAAATGACAAATGCCTTATTTGACGCAGTCCATTAGCCATCGTAAAGTTGACAACATTCACCACTCGTATACACCCGAAGGGATACTCAACGACATGTCCGATGAACTATTGGTCGAAATAACCCGCAATGGGACCGTGGAGAGTCGCCATGTTGGTTCTGCAATCGTGTGCAATAATAAAGGCGAGGTGTTAGCAAGCTGGGGAAACATCCATAAATTGATATTCCCCCGCTCGGCACTTAAACCCTTGTTGGCCATTCATCTATTTGAAAGTGGTGCGAGCGAGCACTATGCGCTAAGCAATGCAGAATTAGCGCTTGCCTGCGCGTCTCACCAAGGTGAAAAAATGCATCAAAACATTGTCGCATCATGGCTTCAGCGTATCGGACTCACGGAGGAGAATTTAGCCTGTGGCGCCACACTACCGGAACATACCCAAAGTGCTCACGAGCTTGTGGCGACTGGGCAACAACGTTGTCGCATTCATCACAATTGCTCCGGCAAACACACTGCATTATTAACCACTGCGATACAGTTAAAAATGCCCCTGGATAATTACCATCTGCTCGATCACCCAGTACAGCAATTATCCTTGGAAATACTCTCTAACCTGGCGGATATTGATCTTAAGCAACTTTCTATCGGTATTGATGGCTGTGGATTACCCGCTCCAACCATGCCGCTACGCCAGCTTGGACTCGCTGCTGCACGGTTTGCTAAACCAGTCGATTTATCGAATTTGCGCACAACAGCCATTTACCAGCTTCAAGAAGCAATGCGGAGTGAGCCACGCTATGTTGCCGGGCATGGCAGTCTCGTCAGTGAGTTAATCGAAGTGACCAATGGTAAGGTACTCGCAAAAAACGGCGCAGAAGGAGTTTTCACAGCGTCCCTACCGCAACAAGGTTGGGGAATAGCGCTGAAAATAGCGGATGGTGGTAACCGTGCCGCGCCTGTCGCATTATTAGCGATTCTCGATCATCTAGGTGCTCTATCGGATACAGAGAAACATAAACTTCAAGCGCATATCTCTCCAAGACTGGTAAACTCAAGAGGCCTAGACATCGGACAAATTCGCCCCGCCATCTCGTGGTTACCCTAGATTCGTCTGACTCGAAATGATCGTCCTTTTAAGGTGCCTTCAGCCAGTTTTTTTAATGCAGTTTCAACAATACTCTGGCTAACGGCGACATAAGCGCGCTGGTCAAAAATATTAATTTTTCCAACTTGCTTGCCGTTAATGCCTTTTTCTCCGGTCAGTGCCCCCAGAATATCTCCCGGTCTCACTTTCTGTTTTTTGCCACCATCAATGAGTAAGGTTGCCATGGGCGGTTGATAATTTGACGCGTCTAATAAGCGAGTCGGAGGCAATGGTTCGTCGGCAAAACTTTGCTCGAGATAAACTTCTAATTGCACCACTTTATGCCGCTCTTTTTCGGTAAACAAGGTACAAGCAATCCCTTTGCTGCCGGCGCGCCCAGTACGACCCATTCGATGCACATGTACTTCTGGGTCGTGTGCCAGCTGGTAATTAATCACCGCATCCAATGCATCAATATCCAGACCACGTGCCGCAACATCGGTAGCAACCAGAACTGATACACTTTTATGCACAAACCGCACTAGCGTCTGGTCGCGATCTCTTTGCTCCAAATCGCCGTGTAATGCCAGTGCACTAAAACCCTTACGACATAACGCATCGGCAACATCTTGGGTGTCCCTTTTGGTATTGCAAAAAACCAAAGCGGACTCAGGCTGGTGGTGCAGTAGTAGGGAACATACCACCATAACACGCTGTGAATCACTATCAAGCTTGTATAAATGCTGTTGAATAGTTGTCGCGTCATGGCGCGTAGCCGCTTGCACCAACACTGGGTCGTGCATAATACGTCGCGCAACTTGCTTAATTTGCGCCGAATAAGTCGCGCTAAAAAGCAGAGTCTGCCGCTGTGCAGGGAGATACTTTAAAATACTATCCAACGCAGGCTGGAAACCCATATCAAGCATACGATCTGCCTCATCAAGCACAAAAGTTTCGACTTCCATTAACTGAAGTGATGCCTGTCGCAAATGCTTTTCCACGCGCCCCGGAGTACCCACAATAATATGCGCCCCGTGCTCCAATGAGCCCTTTTGCGGCCCCAAAGGCATACCGCCGCAAAGCGTAAGAACCTTGATATTATGGATGGAACGCGCTAGCTTACGCACTTCCTTCGCAACTTGATCAGCCAACTCTCGGGTAGGACATAGAATCAAAGACTGCACTCGAAAGCGTTTCACTTTAAGCCTTTGCAACACTCCAAGCGCAAATGCAGCGGTTTTCCCTGACCCCGTTTTCCCTTGCCCAATAACATCTTTACCCTGCAAAATATAGGGCAAACTCTGCGCTTGAATCGGCGTCATGGTTTGATAACCGAGGGTAGATAAATTATTTAGCAGATCTGAATGTAACTTAAGAGATGAAAAAGTAGCTTGGTTCAAGATTGCCATCCTGGTTAAGTTGTATCATTCCACACAACAAAAAAGGCGACGCCTCAACGAGACCCCGCCCTTATAACCTTCACTCCCTTTGCGGAGTAAAGCTAGCTTGCTATGCAAGCTAATAACAATCCTGACAATTAAAGCGCTACTATATTCTCAGCCTGTGGACCTTTAGGACCCTGAGTAACCGTAAACTCAACCTTCTGGCCCTCTGCAAGCGTTTTAAAACCTGTGCCAGATATAGCGGTATGGTGAGCAAATACATCGGGGCCAGATTCTTGCTCGATAAAGCCAAAACCTTTAGATTCGTTAAACCATTTAACAGTACCGGTAATAGTAGACATATTCGTATCCTATAAAATTCAATGAGTCATTAAAGCCAGACGAATTATATATAGCTACACTACATTGTCAACGGGTATTCTTCTTGATAACCCGAACATCAAACAATATAAAACCACAAAACAAATTTCATATACACTAAATGTGATTATTTTTCATATAATTCTTGTCAATAATTATCACATTTAAAACATGATAATTAAAACGAGGTTCAGATTCTATTTGCTTAATTCGTTAAGAGTATTTTTTTGTTTCATTTCTACAGAAAACGTAGAATGTTTATCCAAAATCTCTGCCCTTCAATTTACAATATCTTAAATAATAACCTGAAGTCTTGCGCCAAAATTGCGCAGGCTTGGTTTTAGGAAACATTGAAATTCGACGTATTCGCATTAAGTCTTGAGCAATACTTAAAGGGCCATTTACCGTGCCCACACCAAAAGAATAACCTGCTGCTTTAACCAGATTTGCTTCGCGACTGGCAAAGTCACCATAAGGATATGCAAATGCAACGACTTCTTCTTCAAGCAGGGTTTCGAGTATTTTTTTTGATTGCATTATTTCGTTGTTAACGACTTGCAGATTCAATTCTGGCAGATGTCGATGTGTTAAACCATGGGAGCCAATTTCTACCACACCGCTTTTCTGCAAAGCAATAAGCTGCTCATCGTTCATCAGTTTTGCTTCAGGTTCGCCAAGTGTCATATCCCAACAATTATTGTAAATATTTCGATCACCGAGCGCAAAAATAACCGCTTTAGCTTTATACTTTACTAATAAAGGCAACAAATATTGAAAATTATCTTCATAACCATCATCAAAGGTTAATATAATGGGTTTTTTTGCATACCTACCATTAACGATATCTTTAAACGTGATGAACTCAAAACCGCGCTTAACTAAACTCTTGAGCTGCGATTCTAATTCGGCAACAGTGACATAAACATTGAATTTTGAAGCAACAGGATGCTGCATTAAGACACGATGATAAGTCAACACCGGAAGCTCCTTAAATTGCTTTAGATAAGCATGTATTTTGGCTTCGCGATAAAAATCGACGACTTGTGAATAGACATTCTCAATCTGGTAGTCGGCAACATAGTCGGCGTACTCATTAAGCGGTAATTCTACATCACCTGAGATGAGGCCGGCTAAGTCATTCACTAATTGTTCTGCGCGCCATGGCTTAAGATGATCACAATCCCCAAAATTACTTGCTTTTGCCAGCTCTATTGTCGCTTTATTTATCGGACCAATGTAACAACTTTCGCCAACGGCGATGACAGGTTTCCCATACCGCATAGCCTCTACGGGCACGCGCCCAGAACCAATAATTAAATCATTGTGTGCGAATATCTGATTCACATCGTCTACAAATCCTGGCATAACGACGTTATCAGGTTTAATTGAAGTAAACCGAGAAGTCACTGGCCCACCCACGATAGTGAATTTAATCTTCGGAAATTGCGGAATAACCTGCTTTAGCAACTCAAAAGCAATATCGCCTTTGGGCCCGGTAAAACGGCCTATCCATGCGACTTTAGTCAAAGCCATTACGAATCATCCTTACTTCCGCATCTTTGATGTTTAATTCTTCGCGCACATGCGTCTGCAAATGTTCGCAAACGACGATAATATGATGACTGTATATATTCGTTTTGCGCTTTGCAGCATACTGAGATTGCCGCCCATGAATTGTCGAAACATAAGCAATCCCCGTTATTTTACTCACAAAATTTGCAATCCAACTCGATGCCCGCGAATGAGCATGAATTAAATCAATTCGCTTGCGACGGCAAAATAAAACTAACTGTATAATATGACGAATTCGGTTGATCACTGATCGATTATCGATACTCATCGCAAAATAGCTGGCTTCTACGTCGACCGTCAAGGTATCAGATACAACAAAGCACTCATGTCCCTCGGCAGACAGTTTGCGGCAAAGCGCTGCAACATATACCTCCGGGCCTGTGAGATGGGTTTGAGATAATAAATGTAGAATACGCATATCCTAGAATCCGCAGTTGGACGGCCTGTAGAGTGCGTTACATTTTGTGTCTGGCCAAGCAATAGCGGGTCTATTGCGACGATTCGCAACGCAGCCAAACGCAAAATACAATGTGTTATACAGGGCGTAGCGACTCACCCATAAGGTGAAATCTGGATTGATTCGAATAGTTAATATGTTCATGGATTTAACACCTTCTCGAAGTAGTCCACTGCGGAATCTAGGATTATAATCCTAGATAGTGACTATATCAGAGCTTCATCAGAGCCTCCCCAACCCGAATAATAACATAGAATACGGATACAAAAGTCAAATCACGAATTCCGCAAACGACGGTTTGAATTCGTTATTCAAGCGTGTATATTTATCTTAGACATTGCATTAATGTTAATATCAAAGCAATTAGCTGTTGCAATCTTACTCAGGGAGAAGATAAACATCATGAGCGAAGGACTAGCCCCTCCTAAACAGTTTAACCGATTCACCCTTTTTAGCATCGGTTTTAGCGCCGGCCTGATTGCCGCATTTTTCCCTAGATTGTTTACTTTTGTCAGCGTACAAACTGCAACAATGGAAGTGAATTTTTTTACCTATGATTTTTTGATTGCATCCATGATCTTTGGCGCAATCATCGGCATTTCGATGATGTGGCTTTATTGGGGTGAAGAAACCACAAGTAAAAATCTATACATGGCAGGACTCGCGCTGCCAGCAGTATTAAGCGGCGCTATAAACATGTCTAGCGCTACCGTTAGTGGACAAGCAAACATTGCTGAACTCGACAAACAATACCAACAACTCGAAAGTAATTTACAAGACTTATCGGGAATCACTGAGATACCTACCGTTGAGTTTGATACCAGCGATGGGCTGACCCGCATCGATACTAGTAGCTTTCTCCCTATACTCGGCATTAAAAGTGCGCATGCAGAAGAATCATTTTTTAAGACCGATGCTGACGAAAAGTTCAACCCCGGCATTCAGTTCCAAACGAACGCTGAACTCAGACAATATTATATTATTTTAGATAAATCGATGGATAAGGAACTACTTGATGGCCGTCTCGACGCCTATAGTAGTACTTTATTAATTCCTGAATTACATATAAAAAAATCAAAAAAAGAATATTATATTCTACAAAAAATACCACGAACAAAATCAGCTGGTTTAATGGAGATAATACGCTTAAAAAAACATTATGGCATCGAGGCAAAGCTGGTAAGAGTGAAACCTAAGGGTTAAGCCACAAATGAATCGATCCGAAAACCTAAACTGGAACTCCCAATTCTATTTAGCGAGTCCATTGTTTTTCCCGCTCATAAATACTCAGTTTTTCTTCAGCTCGTTTGCTACATGGCCTACATTAAATGACTATAATCTATTTATATCGACGCGTTGTATTACGTCGAAAAACAATATACCCATACACTTTGTAAGCCAAGATGAAAAACCTCAGACATTTGAGCAACACTATGAACCACGTATTTTTTTAGACGGTGAAATTCAAACTCGTGAAAACAACTGGCATGATTTTTTTCAAGTATTAGTGTGGAACAACTTCCCCAACACTAAAAGCATACTCAACTACTTGCATTATAAAGAAGCGTTGAAAAGGAGTTCATCCATAGCTTCACTGAAAACCAAGGCTTCTCAGAAAACCAAAGGTTCACAGAAAAATCGCGGCCCTATAGAAAATGCACTCACTTTATTCGATGAATGCGGAAGTATCATCGTGTGTTGTAATGCGTCTTTATTACAACTCATCAAAAATGCAAACTGGAAAGCGCTTTTTTGGGATAATAGAGAGCTTATTCAGTCAACACTAAAAATATTTGTATTTGGCCATGCCTTGTATGAAAAAGCACTGCAACCGTATATCGGAATGACTTCGCATTCCCTCTTGCTCGGTGTACCAGAATCCTTTTTTTCGGACGAACTCGAACAACAGCTTAGCTATCTGGATAATGCAGCATCGGTATTATTTGAGCAAGGAGATATACAAACCCCCAAAGCGCTAACACCTATTCCTGTATTAGGCTATCCCGGATGGCATATTGATAACAATAACGAGAATTTTTACGCGAACAAAGCCTATTTTCGAAAACGCAAACAGAAACCTTACACGGTATCTCAGTATTCAGAGTAGCGCTCAACATACCACCCCCAAAACCCATAGGCCTATCGATAACGATATAATGGTTCCATAGCATCTGCAGCACTCTGATATTTCACCGAAATATCATCAAAAGACCTTAGTGCTTCAGATAAGTCCTCGCTGACATCTAACACAATAGAATCTATGCCACATCGCTCCAAAAAAGCAAGTTGATCGCGCAATACGTTGCCAACTGCGCGTAATTCACCTTGATAATGATATCTTTCACGCAACAAACGCGCATAACTAAAACAACGACCATCAGTGTACTTAGGAAACTCAAGTGCGATGATTGAGAAAAGCCCCAAATCTTCTATAAGATCTTCAAGATTATCACCACCATTAACGCAAACACCCAGGTTTGTCCTTTTATCGATGAACATATCACGCTCTTTTTTCCAGCGCATAAATGGAATAATAAAATGACTTTCAGGCAGAAGATCATTAACCCCGATCATCTGCCATGCATCATCAACGATCTGTCGATTTTTAATGACTTGCATGCGTGCTCCCTTTAGCCGATGCCAGCGAACTCGCTGCTTGATCGGAATATAGATAATCTTTAAACGGCTGTTTGCCAATGCGCCGATAGGTATCTAAAAATATTTCCCCTACGTTACGTTTCTCCACATATATGGTTAATATTTTTTCAATGGCCAATGCAACCTCGTCAATCGGCACCGAACGCCCGATGACTTCACCGATAGCAGCATCATTTTCAGCACAACCGCCAAGCGTAATTTGATACCATTCAGCACCCTTTTTATCCACACCGAGTAAACCAATATGCCCTACATGATGATGCCCACATGCGTTCATGCATCCCGAAACTTTGACCTGTAAATCACCAAGATCATACAAATAATCCATATTTTCGAAGCGCTCATTAATTTGCTCAGCAACCGTGATCGCTCGTGCATTGGCTAATGCACAAAAATCCAGTCCAGGACAGCAGATCATATCCGTCAAAGTACCGATGTTTGGCATTGCCATTCCATGTGCCTTTAACTCTCGCCATACTGTAAATAAATCCGCTTGTTTGACTTCAGCCAAGACAAGATTTTGATCATGCGTACTACGTATCTCACCCATGCTGAATTTTTCGGCAAGCTGTGCAACCACCGTCATTTGAGTATCTGAGATATCACCGGGTGGATTACTCGGGGCTTTAAGTGAGACAAAAACGATACGATACCCTGGTATTTTATGGTCTTTTGTATTGTGCTCAACCCAGGTTTTAAAAGCAGAAAACGCATTCAGGTTTTCCTGATACAACGAGTCATTTAGCGCATCTTTGGCATATGCATGCGGTGTAAAAAATGCTTTTACCCGCTCGATTTCCTTTTCATCTAATTCCAGATTAACAGAGGAAGTATCCAGGATAGCACGCCATTCTGCTTCAACGAGTTCACGAAATTGATCAATACCCAGTGAGTTCACTAATATTTTTATTCGCGCTTTATACATATTATCGCGGCGACCCATTCGATTATAAACCCGCAATATGGCCTCGAGATACGATAACAAATGTTTTTTCGGTAAAAACTCACGTATCACTTTACCGATGATAGGCGTACGCCCTAAACCTCCGCCGACTAATACTTCAAAACCTACTTCACCATTCGAATGACGATGCAAATGCAAGCCAACATCGTGCACTTGTGACGCAGCGCGATCTTTTACCGCACCCGTAACGGCAAACTTAAATTTACGGGGCAAATAGGCAAACTCCGGATGTAAAGTCGACCACTGGCGAATAATTTCACAATAAGGCCGGGGATCCTCAATTTCATCCGCTGCCACACCGGCTAAATGATCAGAAGTCACGTTACGCATGCAGTTTCCGCTCGTTTGCATCGCGTGCATTTGCACCGTTGCTAGCGCTTGTAAAATATCCGGTACGGTTTCTAATACAGGCCAGTTATATTGAATATTCTGCCGAGTCGTGAAATGCCCATAACCTTTGTCATATTTAGTCGCAATATGCGACAACATATGCATTTGTTGACTGGAAATGAGGCCATATGGAATCGCAACTCGCAGCATCGGTGCATGCGTTTGCACATATAAGCCGTTCATTAACCTGAGGCTGCGATACTCTTCCTCACCGAGCTTACCTGCCAGATAACGTTGGGTCTGGTCGCGAAATTGAATAACGCGCTCATCGACAATTTTTTGGTCGTGATCATCATAAATATACATAAAAAAAATCCACTTCTTAGTTAGGGACATAATCGGAAGGCAAAACACCAACGAGCAAACCATGTCAACTTAACTATATAATTTATAACGATAATATAAACTTTATTATCATTGGGGTCTGCTAGATTCGCCATTAGAACGCGAGAAATAAGCCATCGCTGTACGACTAATCCAGTGAAGCGGAATATAGCGTGTCTCAACACCGAGCGGGATCAATTTTTTCGATAGCGGTATTTCTTTTTTGAATTGAACATAAATCGAAGTTTGTCTATCAGTAAATCCTCTTCCATCCGGAATCGGGATAATGCCAATATTTTATTTAGGGATATGATAAAAAGGTAAAACTCTGGCACTAACAACCGCACTATGCAAATCTAAAAAAAAATGATCTAAGCCAAGCTTTTGATCGAACCCCGAGTTTTGCATGACATCCATTACCGGTCTCTTAACATTTGCAAAATACAATACCACTCCGCGCTCAGCTAAATCTTCACAAATCTCGTTTAACATAGCTTCGGCAGATGAATCAATTTGGTTAATGCTCGCAGCCTCAATGATAATGGCTTTGAGATCTTCCTGCTGACTAATTTTTGCGTTTATGAATTGCTTCAGAAAATTTGCGTTTCCAAAATAAAATTGTGCATCGATACGCAAAATCAGTATTCCCTTTTCCAGTTCAAGGTCTGCATAGTTTTGCACATTACGATATATCTTAGTTTCGGGAATCCGCCCCAATACAGCCGTGTGGGGTTTCGTGGTTTTGATAATAAACCATAATAATGACGAACCAATCCCAAGCAATATGCCCTCTTCTATACCTAAAACTAAGGTCGCAAAAAAAGTAATCAATAACAATATGAGGTCACTTTTTTTAACTTTATAAAGATGCCTCACCTCCCTCCAGTCCACGAGGCTAATCACCGCAGTCATGATGATCGCGGCCAATACAGTGTTCGGCAAGAAATAAAACAATGGGGTCAAATAAACCAATACAATAGCGATAAATATTGCCGTGATGATTGAAGCGATACCTGTTTTTGCTCCAGCTTCTACATTTACCGCCGTTCGCGCAAAACCACCGGTCACAGGAAAAGCCTTAAACAAACTACCAGCGATATTTGCGAGCCCTAAGCCCATCAATTCCTGGTTCGGATTTATTTCATCACGCTGCTTGCGCGCAATGGCTTTGGCGACTGAAATAGACTCCAAAAAACCGACCATTGCAATAATCAAAGCAGCAGGCAATAAGCTTTGCACTGCATTAAACTCAAGCTTTGGGAAACTCAGATCGGGCAATCCAGCAGGCACTGCGCCCACGATTTTAACCCCAAATTGAGGCAACTCAAAAAACCAAACAATAGATGTGCTTATCACGATGACTAACAAGGCTCCGGGAAACTGTGGTTTCCAGCGTTTTAGTAATACTAAGAATGCGATACTTGATACGCCCAGCGCAAACGTTACATAATTCAGATCGCCTAGTTTATCAAAAATGCTGGCTATCATTTCATTTAACCCAATACTGCGTGGTGCATCGATGCCTAATAGATGTTTCAATTGACTCACTCCGATGATAATTGCAGCACCTGAAGTAAACCCACTGATGACGGGATGGGATAAAAAATTAACCATGAAGCCAAATCTCATCAAGCCCATAGCAAATTGAATAACCCCGACCATTAACGCTAACATTACCGCGTAAACAAGATACATATCCGTACCCACTTCAGCGAGAACACCTACTGCCGCTGCCGTCATTAACGACATGATCGCAGTAGGACCCACAGAGAGTTGTTTTGAGCTACCCAATAAGGCGTAAATCAATAATGGAACGATAGAAGCGTATAAACCCAGAATAGGCGGTAAACCCGCAAGCATCGCATAAGCCATCCCCTGGGGCACCAACATCACAGCCACCGTCAAGCCGGCGGATAAATCATCCACGAAAAATGACTTCTGGTAATGACCCAAACATCTAAGCAGTGGAAATATTCGTGACAAACTGTCTTTCATTTTGACTCCATGACTCTCAATTCAGTCGCTGTAGTTGATGCCGCATACCTCAACCCATCAAGCATACATCCATTTTTTCAAGTAAAATCATACAGTTAAATCTGAAAACACATTTCTACCATAACATACTATTATTATCGGTTTTTCCTCAAACATAGCATTGAAATCCAAAAAGAAAACGCCTGACGAAACATTAGCTTTTAATTACATACTTATTGATGTTAACATTAATTTTGATATTACGATGTAATAGGAAAACAAATGGACGAAGTAATTATTGATCTGCGAGAACCGAATGAAAATCAAGCAACTCTTTGACAGAGACACATGGACATACACCTATATTTTATTTGATGAGATAACCAAAGAAGCTGCAATTATTGATTCCGTAAAAGAACAGTTTCCACGCGATGAAAAATATATTAAAGATTTAGGGCTAAGCCTAAAATATGCGTTGGAAACCCATGTCCACGCCGATCATTTAACCGGGTCAGGAATGTTGCGAGAATCCTTTGCTTGTGCTATCGCTGTGCACACCAACAGCGGTAATGATTGCGCAGATATTAAAATAAAGGAAGGCCTCGTTTTTAAACTCGGGGAACAGGAAATCCATGTATTACACACTCCAGGACACACCAATGGAGATGTAAGCTTCGTGATCAAAGGTCATGTATTCACTGGAGACGCATTATTAATTCGAGCCTGTGGAAGAACTGATTTTCAACAAGGTGACTCTGGCAAACTGTATGAGTCCATTACCGAAAAGTTATTTACCCTTGATGCTAATACAATTGTCTATCCAGGGCACGATTATGAGGGCTTTACCTCATCAACCATCGGTGAAGAAAAAACACTGAATCCGCGATTATCCAATAATACGAGCAAAGCAGAATTTATCGAAATCATGGACAGTTTACAATTACCAAAGCCCAAACGAATCGATATCGCTGTACCGGGAAACCTAAACTGTGGTATGACCTAAAACACATCAAGCTTGCTCGCCAAAAAAAACCGATCAAAAAAAAATTTCAACAAACCCAAGCATTAAAACCCATTGATATTCCTGCATTATAAGCGGCCTGATTAACCTATAATAAATAGTTAATATAAATTACTTTTTAATATTCAATTCTGTGAACTCACTCACACAAACACCGAATTTACTTGTATTTTTCGCACCTTACGGACGCTATAAATCACTACTAGTAAAAAACCAGGACTGAATGTGAGAAATATCGTCACACTCAATATAACGCTTCGATCGCTCAATAAGTGTATGTCGTAAAATGAAGCAACACTTTTATATTTCGAAAAGAAACCGACTTATTCCCTGCTTGGTATTGATCCTCGCTTTTGTAATTATCGATACCGTGTTTAACACCTTCTTTCTCGCACAAAATAACGCAACATTTTTAGATAATCTTATTTTCATTGATGGTGCAACGTTATGGATGCGAGCATTGCTCATTGGCATTATATTATTAACCTTTTTTTACACCAACAAACTATACAAGTCGGCGTATAATATCCATGCTGATGTCCACGCCTTGCTCGAGCGAGACTCTGATGGCTTCATCCTACTCAGTGATAAATTAGACATTAAGCTCGCCAGCGAAAAAGCCTATGAACTATTCAAGTGTCAATCGCATCGCGAATTTGTCAGCCGTATATTGAACATAGTCGATCACCATGACTGCAGTATACGCAAAGACCTACTTAACGTTATAAAGAACCGCACACCCGAAAAACTCTATTATTCATATAAATCAATATCGCTTGAGTTAATTTGCTACCCTACGGATAGTGGCGTATCGGTTTTTCTACGCAAAAACCAAATCAATCAATCCAAAGACTACATTGATAAATTGAAATCTTCCGATGCGCTCACCGGTCTCATTAACCGCGAATCCTTGCTAGAACATCTAGAAAGATGCTTAAAAAATGCAATTACTCATGACTCCGTGGTAGGCGGCCTACTGATAAACATCAGTCGTTTTAAAGCAATCAACGATTCATTTGGCCACCAACAAGGCGATGAAATACTAAAAACAACAGCGAAATACATAAAACTCTCGGTACGTGAAGAGGATATTGTCTCCAGATTAGGAGGGGATAAATTTTTTGTCTCATTAATCAATGCCCAATCAAAAGAAAATATCGAAATAGTTGCCAATCGCATTATGGAGCATTTCCGTGAGCCTCTATTGATCAATAATGTAGAAATATTTGTCAGTATAAATATGGGAATCAGCATGTTCCCAATAGATGCCGCCGACGAAAGCGAAATGCTGAGCAATACCGAAATCGCATTGAACCATGCAAAAGAATCAAAAAGCTCGGCGCTGCGTTTTTATGTAGACAACAAAAAAACCCGCAAAAAATTCAGTCATGTAGAAACAGATTTGCGCAAAGCAATTGATGAAGAGCAGTTCGTTATCTTTTATCAACCACAAATAGACATCTCCTCAAATACACTCATCGGAGTAGAAGGCTTATTACGTTGGCAGCATCCTGAAAAAGGCCTAATGCCACCGTTGGACTTTATTCCCACATTAGAAGAATCCGGTCTCATAGCAGATGCAGAAAAATGGTCGGTTAACAAAATGTGTATGGATGCCGTTGAACTACAGAATTTCACCACCACTCCAATTCGAGTAGGCGTTAATATATCTGGCCTACATTTTCGTAAAACGAGCTTTCTCCCCATGCTGCAAGCAGCTATTGACAATTCTAAAGTATCTCCAGAAAATCTTAACTTAGAGATAACTGAGAGTATTTTACTCGGCAATAACCAAGATATAATTAGCAAACTCGAGGCTATTCACCATCTTGGAATAAGCTTGTCACTCGATGATTTTGGCACCGGATATTCATCTCTCAATTATATAAAAAACTACCCTATTGATGTCATAAAAATCGATAGAAGTTTCATTAAAGACATTGAAACCGACCCTAAAGCATTAGCTATTGTAAAAACCATCATTAATATGGCAGGCCATCTCGAGCTGGATTTGATTGCCGAAGGTGTAGAAAGCGAGTCACAACTTCAATACTTGCAAAACCATGGTTGTAACCACATACAAGGCTTTCTTATTGGAAAACCGATGCCTATACACGAACTCCAAGAGTGGATACAAAAATACAAACCTAATAACGCAAATACGAAATTAAAAATTGTAAATAAATAACCATGGAAAAAAATCAAATTTTTAATGAGTACTTCAACACTAAATATCTAGGAACTGACGATGTCTCTTTATCATTTCTCTAAAATAAATCTATCTAAACTTATTTTAGTATTTTTGCTCGCGGCCTTGATAAGTGCATGTTTAACTGATAAATTATTTTCAGAAGAAGCCGATAAAGATGCTAATCAATCAGCTGACCAAACCACTGCAGAGAAAATTGCAGCACCTGAAATAACCATGGATTTACCGATTACTTTATCGGGCGTCTTAGCCGATGCCAAGGACAAAACAAACTCTCCAATGAAAGTACAAGGTCGCAACGAATCCAATGATCTCGATCAATGTGAGCAATACTTTGACCCGAATTCCAACTTCCTCGAAAATGGATATAACATGTCACGTTTTCTTGTCGGACTTTCGCAACAACAAAGTTGTTTTGCCGACTTTATTATGCAAAATATCATCACACAGGCTAGTATTTGGCTTAACCAAGGCGTGATAACTCTCCCGGTTAATCCGGATGATCCCAAAGCACCTAGTCATTTACAAATTGAACATTCAGAGGGTAGCTACCAAGCATGGTTATTTTTTACAACTCACGGTGTTGATTTACCTATCGATCGAAGTAATTTGCAAACACTATACTTAAGCTGGAGTGGCACAGGAGAAGATATCCAAGGTCAGTTTTTCTTGGTTAATATAGCACTAAATGAAAATGATCCTGATGCACCTACCGATGTACGTGTTGACTTTAGCCGTGGCGCATCAACCGCCACCAATCAGATCTATCTAAATATGCCTGCGGGTCACAGTGGAGGCATAGCAGGGTTTCGCATTGATGTAAGCCAAGTCGGAACCGGAGTAAATACCATATACTCAGCCAAGGGCTTAATCACTTTTATAGCGCAACCATTCGCCGATTTACCCGAGGGCTTAGAGCTACCAATATTTTCAGTAGCAGCCATTCTGGATGCTAGCGGACTTGGCGCTACTTCGGCCAATTTTAGCAAATTTGCTGTCACCTTAAACAATGATAGCAACAAAGATGGTTCGATTGATCCAGTGCAAAATGAATTTGACCTAGGTAGTTATCAATTTGATATTAACGATATCACCTACTTTGACCCTATACGTTACGACCCAAGCAATACGCAAACTACCTATGTAAAACAAGTCACCGAATGGCGTAATAAATCGGTGAATAATGCCAGTTACGTTGCGGATTATACGCGCATAGAACCCACGGTTCCCCAAGGCTTAGAAAATTATACGCAGTTAAAATGCCTGGAGCGCGATTTTTGCGATTATAATGGAAATGGTTATCTGGATGAGAGTTCAGGCGAATGGTTAGGCTGGAGCCTTGGTTTAGACTACTTTACCACGACGTGTATAGATAACGCAGCTACGATCAATAATGATTGTGATGCTTTTGTTGGAAAAATTTTTGAAGACAGTCTGTTTGGCGTGTTTTCACTCAACTCGAGCAATCCAGAGCCAGCCGACTGGCGCAATACTGAATTAGCAGGCTTGACTCAATTAACCAGCGTACACCCCGACAGCGCGACTACAGGAACGTTTACATTTGTTATTCCCAAAACCCCGGCGACTCCGTCATTCAATCCGTCCATTCTTTAATCTGATTAAGTCGATTGAACCTGACGCACCCTCTCGTAAAGGCAAATAGCCGCTGCGGCTGCGACATTCAATGACTCTACATTTCCGAGCATGGGAATTTTCACTTGATGGCTTGCAAGTGCGCGTGAATCAGCAGATAAACCTGCCCCTTCGTTACCAAAGATAAATGCAACGCTGCCGGTTAAATCAAGATCATAAATCTGCGACTCAACGTTTAAACTCGTGGCCAAAACCGTTGCAAAAGGACAAAGACACTGAGCAAAATCCGCGTTTTCTTCAATAGAGATGGCAAAATGAGCGCCCATTCCTGCACGTAATGCCTTAGGCGACCAAGCCTCGGTACAGCCTTTGGAAAGGTACACAACATCCGCACCCGCAGCAGCAGCCGTACGTAAGATACTTCCCAGGTTGCCAGGATCTTGGATGTTCTCTAACACCACAGCACACTGTGGAGACTTAAGCTGGTTAACATACGACGAAGGTATTAAGGAAGGTATTGAAATCACCGCGAGTATGCCTACGGCATGCTCAACCACAGAAATTTCGTCAAACAAAGCATGACTAAGGCTAACAATCTCTACCAACGGAAATCGAGTGAGACATGCTGCTATTTCATTATCTGTTGCATATTTATTCTCGGCAACGACGATTAGCTCGGGTTTAATATCCGCATCCGCAAGCGCATTGATAAGATGCACTCCGTCAAGCAAGGTTTTGCCAAGTTTGCGCCGTTCACGCGACGACTTCGCGATCTTTTTAAGTTGCTTAAAACACGCATTTTCTTTTGAACTCAAGTGCTTGATATGTCGGTTTTCCATCATCTGCTATGGCGTAAAATTACGATTTGAGAATGCCCTGAATAATGTTCCGTAAGCAGTTCAGCGCTTTCTCTAATTGCTGATCAGAGAGATAAGGTGCTGGACCTAAGCGCAAAACATCAGCACGTACATCGGTATAAACATCATGTTTCATTAATAACCTTTGTATTTTTTTAGCATACTTGCTTTGCAAAGCAAAAAACCCTGCGGTTGTTGGTAAACCATAAGTTGAAAACTTTTTAATGACCCGATGATCAAAATCTGCATCGTCAAAACCTTGCATCAAAAGACCTATTTGATGCTGGCTTATATCCCGCAATCGTTGAGGAGTCAATTTTTTCTCCTTGAAAAAATCAAACACCTCTACTGCACGATAATGCGAGGTTGGGTCATAGGTCGCACCTGCAAATCGATTTTCCGTATTTTGATAACCCACTTTAGCATTTTTTTCAGACACTTTTTCCAATGCCTTAAATTCAGCTAACCAGCCCGTAATAACCGGTCGCAGACGACAATGCTCAGGAAATCGCAAAAAACAATTCCCTTCACCCAATTGACAATACTTATACCCACCTCCAATAATATAAGCATTTTCAAGATTATTCTGTTGAATCGAAAAGGGCACTACATTGATATGATGATAAACATCAATAAGCAACTTCGTATTATATTTATCGCATGCGCTCGCTAGTTTTTCAAGCCCTTCGAGGATTTGTCCATTATTAAAAAATACCGAGGAAACTAATACCGCAGATGTTTTATTACTGATTGCTTTTATCAAATTATCTACCACGGACTCCATGCGCTGATTATCGACACGGGTAATTTTTATTCCTTCTTCTTCTAAGCGATTTAGTTGCCGTCGAATGGAATGAAATTCGCCATTTGTCGTAATCAGTTCTGGTTTCCGCTTGAGTGGTAATGCAGAAAGAAATCGAATTAGTAAATCGTGTGTATTCTGGCTGAGTGAATAAAGACCGTTCGCATCATCAAGGCGTTCCGCAAATCCTCTTCTTACTTGATTCGCCTTATCAAAAGCTCTTGACCATTTAGCATCAACAAATTCTGCTGCATCTTGCCAGGCCTTTAGTTGCCCTTGCAATGCACAATCTGGCCATGCCTGATGCGAATGGCCAGTCAATAATATTCTTTCGGTCACACGAAATTGTTGATAATACGTAGATAAGTTGTCAGCCGAATAAGTCAAAGAATTGCGCTTCGATATGCAGCTTTAAAGCAAATTTCGTATTTCCCATAAATCAGGAAATAGCGGCTGAAAAATAGAGTTTTTTAAATATTCAACCCCAGAGGATCCACCGGTGCCTGTGCGCATCCCAATTGTTCGCTCAACCATTTTAACATGCCGATAACGCCATTCCTGAATGCCTTCATCCAAATCAATTAAGCGTTCACACAGCTCCATAAAACTCGATCGGCGATGATAGATATCGATTAATGCGGTTTGTACTTCCGTTGATGAGCTCGTAGAGATAGCAAGGTCACGGTGTAACAATGTTTTAGGAATGGGGTATCCGTGATTATTTAAAAACAACAAAAATGAATCCCATAAACTGGGTTGCTTAATCAGTTTTTCGAGTTTTTCATATTCTTTGCTTGATTTTGCAAAACGCGCTAAAACAGACTTATTGCGTCGTCCAAGCACAAACTCCAGCTCGCGAAACTGAACCGATTGAAAACCGCTGGCCGTATCCAATTTCTCCCGAAAACTATTAAATGCGACGGGAGTCATTGTTTCCAATATATCAGTTTGGTTAACCAATACTTTTAAAATGGATAACACCCGTTTAAGACCATGAAACACATCAGTTTGCTTGTCTTGCAGAAAGGCATTTTGGACGAAGGTCAATTCGTATAGTATTTGCTTGAACCACAATTCATAGGTTTGATGGATAATGATGAACAACATCTCATCATTTTCCGAGCCTTCTGAACGTGGAGTCTGTATATCAAGCAACTGATCGAGCGCTAAATACTCAGGGTAAGATAATGGCATGTAACATCCCTTGCATAAAATGAATGCGATACAGCCTATAGGCAAGGGTCACGCCAGAAAAAACGAGTACATCAACGATGATCAACGCTCAAAATTTCCTGGGTCAAAACAGATCCCCACGGACACCACATATTTCTCGGTAAAAAATCACTTCCAACTGCATCTAGATTATCTTCAACATAACGAGCATTTGCATCACAAACCTCAACTGCGATTTCGAAAAACTCGATAGTTGCAGGGTCTAGATGATAACTCCATGCGGGATTATAATCAGCCTGCGTCTTAATTATTTTTCCCATGATGCTTAAAGGTTCTTTGTTTTGAATAATCTTCCTAGCCTGCTCAATTTTTTTGGCATCCGACAAATTGATAATAAATTTATCGCCTCCCTTCTCAGAATCAACAAACTCAAATAATACTCCCGAAGGTTTTTCCAACACTTCTATTTCGACGGTTGCCGTTTTTCGATCATCAGCAATACTCATCGCGGTTACATAATAAATACCGGCTTCGCTGGGCGCGAAGTATAAACCAGAATCTGAAATACTGCCGTTATTGGTGCTCCATACCACGCCCGTGTTAGCAACGCCTGCCACTTGTGCAACAAATTGCTGCTCTTCCCCAGACTGTAGACTGACTGTTTCCGGCATTACGCTCAGCGAAACTTTTAACACCTTAACCGTCGCAGTCGCGGTCTTCGTCGAATCAGCAACACTCGCCACTCTCACATGGTATACACCGGCATTAGATGGCGCAGTAAACAGCCCATTGTCATCGAGTAAACCCGAAACTTTCTCAAGCAAAGACCATTTTACATCGGTATTGTCACTTCCCAAAACCGTGGCCGAAAACTGTGCATCCGTTGCATCAAATATTGTAATCTCAGAAGGACTCAGCGTAATTGAAATATTTTCTGGTTCAGGACAGGTATCATTCGTAGCTCCGGGCGTACCATAATCCGCACTGTAAAGCGATGTCGATGCACACCAGTTCATCCCATCGTTATTTTCATCTGCACTCAGATTCAGGGGATTCAAACTTAAGCTTTTTCCCTCTACCGTGGGAAAAGTTTTACCATCATATTGAACCCAGTCAATTTGTTTACCCCTGCAACTAATAATAAGTTCATCATCGGTGTTATCCAATCTAAAATTATCATAAATTAAATCAGCCTGGAGTTGACTATCTACACCAAGTGCATCTTCATGTAGCGCAAAAACAAGATAATCTTCAGGTTCAACCACCACGTTATCATCAATAAGGTAAGCCTGAGCATCATCTTCATCACCAAGCTGGCAGCCGAGCAATGAAACAGTGTCGCCACTGGTATTTAATAATTCAAACCACTCACCCCGATGATCATCCAGTGCCTGTGGGTCTTGCATAATCTCGGTAATCAAAATTTCACCGCTGGACTCAGGGTTAGGATAGGTAACCAATATATCCGCATACGCCAGTATTTCACCCTTAACCGCTTCGATGGTTACCGCTCCACGCTTAGTCGGGATTAGCAAGCCTTTATCATCGCGAGGTCTATTACCGATGCTTGCAACCGAAGTCGTCGCGCGCCAATCAACGCTATCCGTAATATCCAGTATTTTTCCACTGGAAAATGACCCTGTTGCGGTAAGCTGTAACATGCTATTTGCGGGGATTGCTCTGTCTTTTGGACTAATTTCTATGCTCAACAGCTCGTCAAATACGAGTTCCTCATGCAAACAGCTCGATAACACCAACGAATAAACAAACACGATGATTATCCAGGCAATCTTGTAATTCCATATTTTTCTTATGTATATAAATTGCAAGATACACCCCCCTTCTGAGCACGGAAAACCTTGCAAATAGATACAACCCTTTGTATTTATAGGAATATATATCCATTTGCCTTAGTCAGTATAAGTGATTCTATTCATAGAACAAACATAAAACATCAAAAAAAATGCAAATATTTACAGCAAGCTTATGCGAGAGCAAAAAGATGATCCATAATGCCCTCAAAAAAACTAATTAATATTATTTTTTGACCGACATAAATAGCAGCATTAGCTCTTTATCCTGATTTATTTTACTTAGTTAAATAGGGCTGTCCACTCTGAGCACCATCATTGGAATTGTGCAGATATGATAAAAAAGATATCAGTATCTGATTTGGTTACTGGAATGTATATACACGACTTAAACTGTAGCTGGGTCGATCATCCCTTTTTTTTAAATCAGTTCAAAGTCGAGAACACCGCAGAAATTGAGAAAATTATTCATGCTGGCGTTATTGATTTATATATCGATACCGACAAAGGACTTGACTTTGAAAATGCAACTCCTGCAGCCGAAGTTCAAGAAGATCTTACTCATCAACTGAATAAGGTCATCCATATTAAATCAAAAAAATCGGATACCAAGAAAAACACCGTCGGCGAAGAATTAATCAAGGCCCAATATGCACGCGCTGATGCGCAAGATACGATCAAGGATATACTGATAGAGGCCCGCATGGGCAAACAGGTCGATATCGAAAGAGCCAACCAGTCCGTCAGCAAACTCGTTGATTCTGTGCTGCGTAACAAAGATGCACTGTTAAGCTTAGATTTAATTCGCAATAGTAACCGTTACACCTTTGAGCACTCAGTCTCGGTCTCTGTGCTGCTCATCGCATTTGGCAAAGAAATGGGGTTTAACTACGATGCGATACATAAACTCGGGGTCGGTGGCTTATTACACGATATCGGAAAAACAAAAATTCCCGATGAAATACTCAACAAGCCCGGAAAACTGACAGAGAGTGAATTCAAAATTATTCAAAAACACGTGGAGTATGGCGGCTGTATATTAGCAGACTACAACGGTATCCATGAAGACTCTATCCAAGTGTCCTGCCAACATCATGAACGTGTCGATGGAACCGGTTATCCGAACAAGCTCAAGGGCGATCATATTAGCCAATATGGGCAAATGGCAGCGATAGCCGATGTGTATGATGCCATTGTATCAGATCGTTGCTACCATCGTGGAGAACCCCCTACTGCCGTATTAAAAAAAATGCTCGAGTGGAGTCACCAACATTTTAATAAAGAACTGGTGCAGAAATTTATTCACACCGTCGGAATATATCCGGTAGGCACCTTGGTTCGTTTGGAAAATGGTCATATAGCGGTCATTCTAGAACAAGGTGATAACGGGCTATTGAATCCAATAGTAAAAGTCATTTTCAATCCCGATAAAAAAAGATACATCAACAAACCCTATATTGTTGATCTTGCCAATCCTCCGCCCGATGTATCATGCAAAATTATCGCCTATGAAAACTCCCGAAAATGGCGGATTGATCCGCACATGTATGTCGGTGGATACTGAGAATTAAATAAAAAGTGTCAACTAGTTAACACTTTAAAGGATTTGTCCTATTCTGCCGATACCCATTCAAGGAGTTTCACTCAATTCGTGGTCTAAAATTTGAAAGTTGCCACTTAGGCCCATTTGGAGGACAAAGACATGATTACTATCGGAAAACTACTCGACAATAAAAGCCATGATATATGGAATGTAGGACCTGAAGACAGTGTTCTAGATGCGCTTGAAATTATGCGCGATAAAAGCATTGGCGCACTCGTAGTAATGAAAGACGAAGAACTCATTGGTATTGTGTCAGAACGGGATTACGCGCGTAAAGTTGCACTCAAGGGACTCACCTCTAAAAATACCAAAATCAAAGACATTATGACTCGCCATGTCTATTTTGTTTCACCGGATCAGCAAATTGATGAAAGTATGGTCATCATGACCAAAAACCGTATTCGACATTTGCCGGTTATGCAAAACAAAACCCTTTTAGGGATGATATCCCTTGGAGATGTAGTTAAAGAAATAATTGAAGATCAACAATACAAAATTAAAAAATTGGAAAACTACATTTCTTGGGAAGA
>CAZWUO010000007.1:0-52764 GCA_964636675.1 uncultured Ectothiorhodospiraceae bacterium | reverse complement strand
GAGTGGGAGTTTATTGCTAGAGATTTGGCAGATAAATATTTGCGCCAACGAAACTATTTGCATGCCAATAAAATCTATGCTCAATTGGTGTCTCGGGTAGTTTCTGACAAACTCGTTTATGCAAGAGCAGGTATTTCAGCGCTAGGTGCGGGTGACATAGAGAGAGGTTGGTTCTATCTTGGGAAATTTATCGAGTTGGATTTTGAATCACTATCTGAGCGGAAAAATAACGGAAAGATTTGCGAGGGAGTTGTAATTTTTTCTGACTTAAACCATACGTCGGTTATCATTTTGGTAGCTTCTTGTTTGTCAGATTATAAAAAATTGGTAAAAAAAATATATTTTGTGTGTGATGAAAAATTGATTGATTTGTTAGCCAATTCGTTCTCTGATATAAAATTCGTTTCGAGTCTTGATACTATTAGTAATAGAGAATTTTATAGTAAAGTGGCTTTAAATGAAATACTCATAAATACTAGAGCCAAACTAGAAGACTTTAGTCCGGGAGTTCCATGGCTCAAATCAGATGTAGGTATCTCAAGTGAGTTAAAGAAAATGCTAGCTATTGTAGAGGAATGTTGCAATATTGGTGTATTTATTAGCCCGGGGTTTTTAGTTGAATCTGTGTATGCCATTAGTCGACGGATTGCAGAGCAATATGGCGATGGTAGTAAGTTATTTTTTTTTATACCATGTGGGCTAGCATCTCTCGTTAATTGGGATCAGCTCGATAGCCAGTTCGAAATTGTTGATTTGAAAGTTAGTGCTGATGGCGTGTTGGAGTTTGAATATAAACACTGTTATTTTTGTTTTAATACGTATAGAGAGCTGGCAAGTTTGTTGGCATTATTTAATTGTATAGTAACCGGGGATCATGATATTCGTGCGATTTCGGGCGGGCTGGGACTTGATGTTTTAGTAGATGATAGCGTGGATGCATACCCACACATAGATATGCTAGTACCAATGTACAAATATAGTCATATTCACTAGTATAGCTATATTCATCAGTGGGAACTGTAGAGAGTTTGATGATGCTAAATGGTGAAGGATCCAGTGGATAAATACAAGATTGATAGTCACAAGTTGCAATATCATCCGAGAAGAGTGGCTAGTGTCGTGGAGTCAAGGGGATGTTGGGATAAGGCTAAAATAATATATCCTATTTATTTGGAGATTTCGCCTGTTGGTGCTTGCAATCATCGGTGTACGTTTTGTGCTGTTGATTATATTGGTTATAAGCCGAGTATTATTGATCATAATTTGCTGGTAGAACGCCTATATGAGATGGGTGAAAAAGGGGTTAGAAGCATTATGTATGCAGGAGAAGGCGAGCCTCTTCTTCATAAGCATATTACTGAGATAGTAATACATACCCGTAGAGCTGGTATTGATGTGGCGTTGACTTCAAATTTTTCGGTTTTACCGAAGGGATTTATCGAATACGCGTTGCCCGATGTGTCCTGGGTCAAAGTATCGATTAATGCAGGAACTGCAGAAACATATGCTGATATTCATCGCACAAGGAAAGAAGATTTTCATCAAGTCATTGCTAATCTTAAGGCTGCGGTTGATGCAAAGAGAAGCAAAGGATTGAAGTGTGTACTGGGTGCACAGCTTTTGCTCTTACCCGAGAATGCAAATGAAGTATTTTCCCTTCTTGAGCTATGCAGAGACGAAATAGGTTTGGACTATTTGGTTATTAAACCATATTCACAGCATTTATTGAGTACAACGCGGAAATATGAATCTATTAATTATCAAGACTATCTTTCCTTGGCAGAAGATCTGGTCAATCTGTCAACAAAGGATTTTGGTGTCATATTTCGCGGTAACACAATGCAAAAACTCGCTCAAGTAGATCATTCGCGTTATAAACGCTGTTATTCTACTCCTTATTTATGGGGCTATATTATGGCTACCGGAGAAGTTTATAGTTGCAGCGCTTTTCTAATGGATAAAAAATTTGCACTAGGTAATATTAATCAGAATACTTTTCAAGATATATGGGAAGGTGAAAAACGCAAGAGAAATCTTGTCTTCGTTAACCAGGAGTTGAATATAGAAGAATGCAGAGTAAATTGCAGAATGGATGAGGCGAATCGATATTTGTATGATTTGATAGAAGATCGGGTTTCTCATGTTAATTTCATTTAAAGGTGTGACAAATAATGAAGGTAATTGTTACCGGAGGGGCTGGTTTTATTGGTAGCCATCTAGTTGATCGATTATTAGATGATGACCATTCGGTCATTGTTATTGATAATCTAGTGACAGGAAGTATTAATAATATCGCACATAATGAGCATAATTCTTTATTTTCATTTATCAAGGTTGATATATGTGATCAGAAATCCATTGGTCATTTTTTTGAGGGTATAGACTGGGTTTTTCATTTGGCTGGACGTGCGGATATTGTACCTTCAATTGAAAATCCAAGGGCGTATTTTGACACCAATGTTACTGGTACATTGAATGTTTTGGAGTGTGTTCGTAATAGCAGTGTTAAGCGATTTATCTATGCCGCATCTTCTTCTTGTTATGGGATCCCTGATATTTACCCTACCCCAGAGAGTGCTCCCATTGTTCCGCAGTATCCTTACGCGCTAACTAAATATATGGGTGAGAAACTTGTATTACATTGGGCTCACGTATATAAATTACCTGCACTTTCTTTGAGATTATTTAATGTATTTGGCCCGAGATCGCGAACGACAGGAGTTTATGGGGCTGTGTTTGGTGTTTTTTTAGCACAGAAAATGAAAAATAAACCGTTTACTGTAGTTGGTGATGGTGAGCAAACTCGAGATTTTACCTATGTAACAGATGTTGTTGATGCTTTTATAACTGCAGTGAAATCAGATTACACTCGTGTAGCGATGAATATCGGCAGTGGTAACCACTATAGTATTAATAAGCTGATACAGCTGTTAGGAGGGGAGGTTCTATATGTACCTAAAAGGCCTGGTGAGCCAGACTGTACTTATGCAGATATATTGAAGGCGAGGGAAATGTTAGGATGGTCGCCTAAAGTTTCATTTGAAGAGGGTGTTGAGATAATGCTTTCGCATATGCATGAATGGGGCGATGCGCCAGTTTGGGAGGCTGAGTCAATTGCGAGAGTAACAAAAAGTTGGTTTAGATATTTATCATAGTGAAGCTCGCGAAAATGCAGTCTACAATTCTAAACACTCTGCTATTGTGGATGGAGTGGTAGAGTTTGGTATGATTGGAAGAAACTGTTTTTCCATTTTCCATCATTTAGTGATTTCTTAAATGAAGATGTTTTTGCCAAATGAGCAGTAGTAAAATATTAAGCTTAGATGTATTAGGGAAGCAAGCCGAGAAAGCGAAATCTCTTGGGAAATCTATCGTTCTTTGTCATGGTTCATTTGATTTGATGCATGCAGGCCATATCAAACATTTGCAAAGAGCATGCAAAGAAGGTGATATTTTATTCGTCACAATAACTGCCGACGAGTACGTAAACAAAGGGCCTGGTCGGCCTGTCTTTAATGAACAGCTGCGCGCAGAAACGCTAGCCTCTTTAAGTTGCGTGGATGGGGTTGCCATTGTGTGCGAAGATACAGCGCTGAGTGTGATTGATTTTGTTAGGCCTGATGTGTATGTCAAAGGGGGGGACTATAAGCACGTTGAAGATGATATTTCTGGCAATATTGAGCGGGAAGTTTCAGAAGTAGAAAAGCATGGTGGACGTGTATTTTTTACCGATGAAGTCAGCTTTAGTTCTAGCAGTCTCCTAAATGAACACTTTGATGTTTTTTCCAAGAAAACTAAATCCTATTTGGAATTACTTCGTTCGAAATATACTCATAGTCAAATATTTGATGAAGTTTTTCGTTTGCGAAATAAAAAAATATTAGTAGTAGGTGAAGCTATAATGGATGAATATCATTTTACGACTTCACTTGGCAAGACGGGGAAAGGGAATATGCTAGCGGTTAAATATGAATCTAAGGAACAGTTTGCAGGTGGAGCCCTAGCTGTTGCCAATCACATTGCTAGTTTTATCGATGACACATTCTTGTTAACTGAGTTGGGTTTAAGAAATACTTATGAAAAATTTATTCGTGAAAAGTTGAATGAAAACATAAAGCCAAAATTTTTTTATCGAAACGATTCTGAGACATTGGTAAAGCGCAGATTTGTTGACGCTGATATGACCAAATTGTTTGAAGTATATTATTATAATGATTGCCCCGTGGCATCTGAGACTGATCGCGCAATATGTCATTGGATGCATGAGAATGTTTCTAGCTATGATGCCGTAATAGTTTCAGATTTTGGCAATGGTTTTATTACGTCTGAAATGAGACGTATTCTTTCGGAAAAAGCCCAATTTCTAGCGGTTAATACTCAATTGAATAGTGGTAATCATGGGTATCATGTTATTACTCATTACTCTCGTGCCGATTATGTCGCGTTGAACGAGCCTGAATTACGACTAGCCACGCATGATCGCAATTCAGATTTAGCGGTATTGGCTAAACAGGTTGCTAAACAGCTTGAGGCACGCTTTATTGCAGTGACATTAGGTATGCAGGGATTGATGTTGTTAGATGTTCACGAGGAAATGCTGACTAAAGTGCCTGCATTATCTACTAAAGTAGTAGACCGAGTAGGCGCTGGTGATGCATTCTTGGCTATTTCAGGTTTATGTCTTTCAGGGAAAGTAAATGCTGAGCTGTCTGCATTTCTTGGCAGTGTGGCAGCTGCATTAGAGGTACAGAGTGTATGTAATCGGGATCCCGTCAATAGCGTATCCTTATTTAAGTATGTAACAACGCTGCTTAAGTGATGGCCTGCTTGAGAATTGGAATTGATCTCGATAACACCATTCTTGACTATAATGACTTGTTCCGAGAGCTTGCTATAGAGAATGGCTGGATTGCTACCGATTGTCAATCTACACGCGTGGAAGTTAAGCAGTATTTAGTTGATATTGATGGACACGATGAACGATGGCGGGAATTGCAAGCCCAGGCTTACGGACCAAGAATTGGGGAAGCGAAATTATACGAAAAAGTTGCGACATTTATTCAAGCAGCATTTCGAGATGGGCATGAGCTATTTATTATCAGTCATAAAACTAAGTATTCAAGTTGTCGTCCAGATTTGGAATTTCGAAATGCTGCTATTGAATGTTTGAAGTTGAAAGGGGTTGTTGGTGAGAGCGAATTAAAAATTTCATTGAATAATATTTTTTTTGAAGCGACAAGAGGAGAAAAAATTCAAAGAATACACAATCTTAAGCTGGATGTGTATATCGATGACTTGCTGCCCGTCTTGCTCGATATTGATTTTCCTTATAATACAGTACCCATATTTTTCTCTCAAAATGGTATGGCTTCTGTTAAAGATAGAACTATTAGTGTTGCGATTTCATGGCTGGATATTTTCTCAATTATATCATCTATGGAACTCATTGGTGTCGAAATGTATAAGTTGCTTATGGATGAGTACGATACTTTTCCAACTAAGATGGAGGTAATTGAACGAGTAGGTAATAATCGTTTGTTTGTGCTGACAATGTATTCAGGTTTGGTGATTTTAGCTAAGATGTATGACAACAAAAGTTTTACCCGAAAAAAATGTGGTGAACGAGAATATGTCAGCAGCCAATATCTGTGGAGTCATGGACTACATAATATTCCGCAACCCATTGCATATAATCAATATACTAAGCTAGGTTTGTATGAGTTTAAAACTGCGGATAGGTTAGATGGTGAAAAAATATCGTTTGAATTAGTAATACAGATGTCAAATTTTGTGAATGATCTTTATTCGGTCAGTTTTTTACCTGGAGCTGGCGAATTAGCGGAGGCATCGGCGTCGAGACGTTGTTTGCAAGATTATGTTGACTCAGTGAACGAAAGATTGAATGTTATCGTTAATGAGTGCGCCTATAGTGATGGCTTAAGCAAAGTATCGCGCTGCGTAAACGAAGAGCTTGTACCGCTCAAAAACTTTATTTTAGAACGATTTTATGAACGAGTTCAAAAAAACAAATTGGATCTAAGTGAGTTATTTGAATTGCCGCAACGAATATTGAGTCCGTCAGATTTTGGAATACACAATATGCTTGTGGATAAAAACAACAAACTTATTTTTTTAGATTTTGAATATTTTGGATGGGATGATATAGCGAAACTATTAGCAGATTTCTTTCATCATGTCTGTAATACGATAACCTGGGACATGAAATGGTATTTTCTAGATGCTTTACTGGATAAATGCTCTTTGCGTGAGCCAATAATGCAAAGATGGAAATTAGTCATTGACTTGGTTGGGTTCGAATGGCTGCTAATTGTCTTGAATATAGCAGACCCAGAAGTGTTGCAAAGACGTTTAGATGCTTCTATGAACCAGAGTGCTGAAGCGCTTATCGATGGGCGGCTCAGTGTGGTGAATAATAGATTGGCGGAGTTTTATGAAAATATTAAAAGTGGTAGAGAGTATTTAACTATTCCCAAAAGGGTTCGGGTAGCTAAATGAATTATGCTGATTTAGGAAGAGATATCCGGTTGGATATCATTGATATAGTTGCCAAAGCAGGTCGAGGACATATTAGCTCAGCTTTTTCACTTATTGAGATATTATTGGTTCTCTATGAAAAAATATTAAAGATTGACCCAGAAATACCAGATTGGGTTGAACGAGATAGATTGATTCTTAGTAAGGGACATGGCTGCTTAGCTTTATATGCTATTCTGGCGAGAAAAGGATTTTTCCCGCGAAGTGAGTTATGGAAATTTTGCGAACATGGTAGCATACTTGGAGGACACCCAGACCACACTAAAGTGCCAGGGGTGGAGGCCTCGACGGGGGCCTTGGGTCATGGTCTATCAGTTGGTATTGGAATGGCTCTCGCAGCACGCATGAATAAAAAAGTTAGCCGTAGTTTTGTGATATTGGGAGATGGTGAATGCAACGAAGGGACCGTGTGGGAAGCAGCTATGTCGGCGGCGAAGCATCAACTAAATAATCTTGTAGTGTTAATAGATTATAATAAGATGCAATCATATGGTTATACGAGTGAAGTACTAGAGTTGGAGCCTTTCATTGATAAATGGCAAGCATTTGGTTTTGAATGCTACGAAGTAAATATGGACTACCCTACTGAGCTTGAAAAAATATTGTTCTCTGTAGTTCTTGATAATTCTAAACCAATAGTTATTATTTGTCATACTATAAAGGGAAAAGGAATTTCCTTTATGGAGCAAGATTTAAGCTGGCATCATCGGTCGCGCCTAACAGTAGATGAAATCGATCGGTTACGTTCAGCGTTGAGAGGATAGCGGTGCGTAAAGCGTGTTTCAATAAAATTTACTATTTGGCTAAAAGTAATTCTGACATTGTTTTTATTGGTTCTGACTTGGGTGCTGGTACGATGCAGGCCTTTAAGGAAGAAATGCCGGATCAATTTTTTATGGAGGGAATTTCTGAAGGTCACATCATTGGAATGGCGAGTGGTTTGGCAATGAGTGGCAAGATAGTTTACGTTAATACTATTGCTGCTTTTCTCACACGCCGTTGTTTTGAACAAAATGTTATAGATTTAGGTTTAAGTAATTCTAATGTAAGACTGATAGGCAATGGTGGAGGGCTGGTTTATGCTCCTTTGGGTCCCACACATCTCGCGATTGAAGATTTGGCCATCATGCGGACAATTCCAAATATGACTGTTGTTATTCCGTCTGATGCTTTGGAGATGGAACAGGTTATCCTAGCTTCTGCAACTTATGTTGGACCAATGTATATACGATTGGCGAAAGGTGGTGACCCTATAGTATCTAATGATGTCAATGTATTTACTATAGGTAAGGTGAGTGTTTTACGCTCGAGCGGACAAGTATTGTTTATCGCCAATGGGATAATGGTGCATCGAGCTTTACAGGCGGCAGATATATTAGAAGCTGATGGGGTTAGCTGTGGCGTATTGAATGTTCATACACTAAAACCCCTAGATATAATTACACTAGAGGCGCAGATTGCACAAAGTTGTGTTGTGATTAGTATTGAAGAACATGTGCTATGCGGTGGGCTTGGTAGTGCTGTTGCTGAAATAATTGCTGAAAAAATATGGCAACGACCGGTTGCATTTAAACGCTTGGCGCTTCCCGATTGTTTTCCGGATAAGTATGGGTCACAGGATTCTTTACTCGCGCACTATGGTCTTCATGTAGAAAACATTGTTAATACTGCACGATCTCTGATGAGCAGTGTTAAGATGGTATTGTGATGGGAGGAAATGGATGCGGTATTTCATTTTACAGTAAAGATGAAGAATCGATAATAGCTGATTTTTCTAGTCAAGGGTATCTTATACTGCCACTGTTGGAGCTGGAAAAATTAAATGAAATTCGTGACAGGGTTTGTTGTTGGGCAGGGAAAAATGGCAAGTCCATTAGTAATAATGATTTTCTCAATCAATATCATCTGAATTATGATGCTGATAATCTTAATTGTTCAAGGTTATCCATTATAGAAAAAATGCGTCAGGACGAAATTTTTCGCTCAGAAATTTATCAGTTAGGTAAGAAATATTTAGATAGTATTGTGGGAAACGAGTTATCTATGCAAACTGCATGCAATTTGAGTGTGCAAATTCCAAATGATGAAAGCTCTTTATTGCCAATTCATGCAGACATCTGGTCAGGGAATTCACCGTATGAGGTTGTATTTTGGTTACCCCTAGTTGACTGTTACAGAACTAAGTCGATGTACATACTTGATTTAGACAATACCCAAAAAATTTACGATAATTTTCCCCAATATTCGAGTTTAAATGCAGATGAGTTTTATCATGCAATTTCAGATAAAGTAACATTTATTGATGTTGCCTATGGAAACGCAATAATATTTTGGAACGGCCTGTTGCATGGGAATCGTGTGAATGTTGAAAGAGAAACACGCTGGAGTATTAACGTACGTTTCAAGTCACTGTTAACTCCATATGGAAGCAAAGAGTTGGGTGAGTCTTTCTTGCCAATCACTACGCGCCCACTCACACGGATTGGGTTTAGCTATAAAAAACCAAAAATATGAACAAGATTTTTTTTTGGCAAGGTTATATATTTGGGCGAGTAATTAACGGTAATTTTGTTCCTCAGCGAGTACAAAATTTGGTTATTAGAGACTATGCTGAAAAAAATAGCTTAAATTTGAAATTTAGCTTTGCAGAATATTACATGGATGACTGTTATATGATATTGCAAGACCTATTGCAAAATATTAAGGCTTATGCAGGGTTGGTTTTTTACTCAGTACACATGTTGCCCGACAGCGTGAATAAGAGAAAAATTATATATGATCGGTTTATTGATAATGATTGCGGACTTTTTTTCGCGCTAGAAAACTTAAAAATTAATACACCAAAAGATATTGATTTGATTGAGGATATTTATTTGGCCAAAGTTCTTTCGTCTAAAGCAGTACAAAACTTTCATTTAGATGGTAGCTAAATATATGGCAACTATTGATTTTCTAGAAAAACTCCACAAAAGTACAACTCGTAACTATCTTGAGCGAGTAGTTGAGCACAACAAAGCAGAATGCGCTGAAGTTGCACTTCACTATGCTAAGGATTATTGGGATGGTGATCGTCAGTTTGGCTATGGAGGATATAATTATGATGGTCGTTGGTGCGTTGTCGCAGAGCAGATGATTGATCATTATAAATTGAGACCAGGAGACCGTGTATTGGATATAGGCTGTGGAAAAGCTTTTTTACTTTTTGAATTTACGCAGATAATACCTGAGCTTCAAGTGATCGGTATCGATATATCCAATTATGCACTTACTCACGCCAAGCCCGAAGTGAAGCAAGAACTTATTTTGGCAGATTCTCAATGCCTACCTTTTTCTAATAGTAGTTTTGATTTAGTTTATTCTATTACAACCTTACACAACCTATATAATTATCAGTTACGAAAAGCACTTAAAGAAATAGAGCGAGTTGCTAGGGGCAACAAGCATATTACAATAGAGTCGTATCGCAACGAACATGAAAAAATCAATCTATTATATTGGCAATTAACTTGTCGCTCATTTTATACGCCAAAGGAGTGGGAGTGGTTTTTTTCTGAAAGTGGATATACTGGTGACTATGGGTGTATTTATTTTGAATGACATACCTCATTTCTATGCTCATGCGTAAAGCGTAAAGCGTAAAGGAATATAGATCTATGAATGGAAATTGTTTTACATATCGAGGTGTATTTGC
The DNA here is from genome assembly GCA_964636675.1 of uncultured Ectothiorhodospiraceae bacterium. Classification (GTDB taxonomy): domain Bacteria; phylum Pseudomonadota; class Gammaproteobacteria; order S012-40; family S012-40; genus JALUUH01. The sequence continues at coordinate 42,518 of CAZWUO010000007.1, read as the reverse complement.
AATCAATTGCTTAAACTATCATTTGTATCTTAATATTGAAGATATTCATCGCGCGAACATATTTATATGATTGATAAGAGTATGAATATACTGCTGCTCATTCCTCGTTTCACCCGAAATCAGGGAGAATACTATGAGCTTCCACTCGGAATGGGGTACATTTCTAGTGTGCTCAAGTCAGAAGGTTATAATGTAATAACATTGAACCTAAATTTGCATGAAAATGCTGATGAATATCAAGTTATCTCTGAGTGTGTACATGAGAAGCAGGTAGATGTGGTTTGCATTGGCGGATTGACGTATTACTATCATGCCGTCAAGTGTCTTTGTTTGAGTGTTAAGGATATCGATCAAAATATAACGCTTATTGTTGGAGGAGGGTTAGTTTCTAGCGAACCGAAACTAATGCTCGATAGTCTTAAGGCAGATTTTATTGTTCATGGAGAAGGTGAAGAGACTATTGCTGAACTCATTCATTGTATTGAACATGATATTGAACCTCGTTTTGTTCTTGGCGTTGGTTATAAGGTGCAGAATAAAATAATATTAACAGATGAGCGTCCCTCAATAGAAAATTTAGATACCATACCCTTTCCCGACTTTGAGCAGTTTGGTTTATCTGATTATTTTAGTCGACAAACATCAAATTCGGAATATTTTCTTTATATAGAAGACAAGCCCCGGTTATTACCGATCATCACAAGTCGTTCATGTCCTTTAAATTGTACATTTTGCTACCATCCAATTGGCAAAAAATACCGAGTTAGAAGTTTGGATAATGTATTCCAAGAAATTGAAATGCTCATTGATAAGTTTTCCATTAACACACTTATTATTTTGGATGAGCTAATGACGGTAAGCAAAAAACGTATGCACGCATTTTGTGATGGTATAGAGAAGTATAACATCAATTGGGTCTGTCAGCTTAAGGTAGATGTTTGTGATCAAGCTCTTTTGCATAGAATGCGAAAATCGGGATGTTACTATATAAGTTATGGTATCGAGAGTGCGAGCAATGTAATACTTGATAGTATGAAAAAATATATTACAGTCAATGATATTGAAGTTGGGTTAGCAAGAACACGAAAAGCAAATATAGGTATCCAGGGAAATTTTTTGTTTAGTGACCCAAAAGAAACTATTGATACAGCGATGGAAACCCTAAGTTGGTGGCGTAACAATTATGATTATCATATTAATTTGTCAGAGCTAATGCCATATCCAGGTTCGGAAGATTATGTCTATGCAGTAAAAAATGGCTTAATTAGTGATCGGCTAAAATATATTGAAAACGGTTGTCCTCCGTTAAATTTAACGCAGATGGAAAAGGTCGAATACCAAAAGATAATAAAACATATGTATCATCAACGTATGGAAATTAGACAATATGGAGAGCTAGTTTCAATAGAGAAAACACATCTTTCCAGTGTCAAGTTGACCAATATGTATTGCTTAACGATAAGATGCCCACATTGTGCCTCAATATGTACTTACCATGATTTTCACCAAAAGCATCCCGGTGCTTTCAAGCTTGCCTGTCGGCACTGTAATCAGCGATTTGATTTGAGACCGACTATTTTTCCTGAGGTGAAAAAAAATGCAAGAAAAATGCAAAGCTTACTGACAGTATATGCTGAGAAAGAAACTCCGTTAACACTTACTCCCTGCATTCCAGAGGAAAGCTTTTTGGAATACATGGAGATTGTTGAGTTTGATTGGAAAAGTTTGAATATTGTCAATGTGCTTGATGTAAATCAATATAAGGTAGGAGCGGAATTTATGGACCAGTACCCTGTGTTAGAGCGTGACAAAAAAAATTTTGAAGAGCATTGTATTGATAATCAGATAATGATTTTACCGACGGCGCATGTAGAGAGTATTTATCAAGAATTAATTTCCACGATAGGTATTTCATCTAGTCGAGTGGTTACAATGACAGAGGTAATTTAATAATTTCATCATTATTCAGAAAACAGATGCTAAATACGGATAGTATTGTTGCGTAAGTAATTTTCCAAAAAGTCTCTATGCTTATTACTATTATTTTTTTCTGGGTTTCCTTTCAGAGAAGATAAGGCAAGCTTTAGTATTTTCTTTGTATTGTATGACAATAGTTCAAATGAACATTTATTGTGAATTATGCAATAAAAAAGGTACAGAAAATCCTGAATTAAGGGAGGGTATGCCTCATTATTGTATTGCAGTGCTGAGAAGTGAGTATTGAAAAGCGCAGTCGCAAATTGTTTTCGTTGCATTTCACTCATGAAAACCGTATTGGTTAACAAATTTGATATTTCTTTGAGAATATTAATATCACTTGTTAGCGGATTGGTTTTTCGCAGCAACAGGTTTTCATTTGGCGTGAATGTACACATTAAGTGATGGGGGGAAAATTCCCCGTGTTGGGTCTCGATACCAAGAAATTGGTTAAAGGATTGAGTGCTGTGAGTGATATAAATGGAGGCACTTTCTAAAGCGTGTTTTAATGATTTTAGTGATTCCCATGAAATATAAGGTGCAGTGAGGTCATCGCGAGCACGAAGACGAGCAGATGGCGAAAAGAGGTGCGAATTTTTTCGAAATAAAGCCTCTGATGTATATGTGATATATTTACGACAGGTAGTTACAATAAATTCACGTAAACTTTCTTGTTCGTATGCGTATAGATAAAGAGATGAATTTTCATTTTTTGCGAATGAACTTAAGTTGCGTAAAAATAGGTTTTTATTCTCAATGAGGGGATAGATTCCATATGCCCATATTATATCTGCGGAATAGTTTGGGGGAAAATTAAGGATGTTGCCAACTTCAATCGATATGTTTTGAATGCGGTTTGTTGTACAGTAGTGTTTGAATTTATCGACATTGTGATCTGATGCATCAATAGCGTATATATGTTTTGCACCTGCGCGCAAAAAAGCTATTGACCAGTTTCCTCTACCGAATGCATAGTCAACTACGATTGCATTTTTCAGAGTATCTCCGAATATATACGTTAAATATGATGCGCAGTTATTTATCCATTTATCATGTAAGTATTCGAATGCGAACATTGAGTTGGCATAGTCATCTATTCTGCTGGGGGTTGCCTCTTGTTGCATATGGATTCCGTTTGCATCTATCTTACAAATTAAATATTCGATGATAGAGTAGACTCGAAGTTTTCTCACGCCATCATTCGAATGCTTTCCAGGTCACTAAGGTAGTCGGATATTTGTAAATATTCTAGGCTGTCAAAATTGCTTAGATGTGTTTGGTTAAGTATTTTTCCTTTAGAGAGAGAATTTAAAGTTTCATAAAGTGGTTAGAATAGAATACTGACTTTATGTGTAGTATGTCAATTAATATATAGGATATAGCTAATATGCCTAAGTATTTGTTTCACCATGCTCGTCTAGTATAGAATTAAGATTATTAGCTAATTATTGGTTGTTTTGATGGTTATTCTTGGATTACACAAAGACCCTTGGCACAATACTGGAGCTACGATGATTCGTGCGGAAAGCGCGCAATTTGAAGTAGTAAATATGGCAGAAGAGCGCTGTAATCGCGAAAAAGATTCGCGGAAGTTTCCTAGAATGTCAATCCAGGCTTGTATGCAAGAATTAGGTGTTGATAGCTTAGAGCAAATTGATTGTGTCATTATGGATTACATAGTCAATCGTAATTGGAAAGTTGATACACTTGATAAAAATAGTACTCCGAATTCGATGTTGTTAGAATTTGCAGAGTCAAAAATTCACGTTATTAATCATCATTTAGCGCATGCCTATGCAACATACTATTCTTCTGGGTTTGAGCAGGCTGCCATTTTGGTCGTTGATGGAAGGGGTTCGAAGAAAGAGACTCAAAGTTTGTATGTGGCGAAAGAAAAAATTGAGTTTATTGAGTCTACCGATAAAATAGGTATAGGTTTGCTTTATGCGGCGGTAACACAATACATTGGATTTGAGCTTTTTCAGGAAGGAAAAACAATGGGTTTGGCTTCATATGGAGCTAAGGGAAAAAGTATCCTAAACCTAAAGGGAGCGTGGAAAGGTATTGTAACAGATTATAGCAAATATTGTGTTCCAGGCTCCTATGATCTCAAGCTTGGAAGTATTGCTCTGGAGAGCATGGAAGATAGAGCCCAGGCGGCATTTGATGTACAAAAGGAATGTGAGGCGGCTATGCTACACTTGGCTGAATATGCAAAAAATAAAACAGGAATGGAGCACCTCTGCATTTCGGGAGGCGTGGGATTGAATTCGGTTGCCAATCACAAAATTCATCAATCAGGTTTGTTTAATGACATTTTTATCAATCCGGCAGCCTCTGATACGGGTATTGCCTTAGGTTGTGCGCTTTATGGCTACTATAATCTCTATCAAGGCGAACATGTATGTGGAAAAATATCACCGTATATAGGAGTCAGCTACAATCAGTCTCGAATAGAAAAAGCGGTGAGAGAGAGAGATGGTTACACAATAATTGATGAAGGTGTTCTACCCAAAACGATAGATATGCTATGTGAAAATAAAATCATTAGCCATTTCTATGGGAGATCTGAAATGGGGCCGCGAGCACTCGGGAATCGCAGCATATTGATGAGTCCTTTATGCATTGAAAATAAGGATGTGTTAAATGCTAGAGTAAAATTTCGAGAACCGTTTCGGCCATTTGCTCCAGCTGTATTGAGTGAATATATGGAAGAGTATTTTGAATTCGATAGAGCAACTCCCTATATGCTAATGGTGTCGAAGGTTCGACCAGATAAACAAAGCATTATTCCTGCGGTAACTCACGTTGATGGCACGGCAAGATTACAAACAGTTGAAAACACAGGTGATTGCCGTTTATATGAATTGATTTCAGGGTTCTATCATTCTACTGGTGTGCCGGTATTGCTGAATACTTCTTTTAACATCAACGGGCAACCTATTGTGGAAACACCTGAAGATGCCGTAGACTGTTTTCTTGCGACGAATATCGATGCGATGCTTATAGAGCACTTGCTTTTGGTCAAGCATGAGTTGTGATTTTTTCACGATAGTTGGTGCAGACGGTTTTATTGGGCGCAATTTGTACACGTATCTACAGGAAAGTGAGTGCGATGTTAGAAGGCTTTCCCGAAATGAAAGGTTCTCGGTTTCTCGACATTTGGGTTGCGTATTTTATTGCGCAGGTGTAACTGCCGATTTTAGAGAACGTCCTTTTGATACCCTGGATGCGCATGTATGTGATTTGGCAAATTTACTAAGAAGCTCTAGTTATAGTCGATTTGTTTATTTATCGTCCGCACGAGTTTATGCGCTCTCGTCAACTTCTCAAGAGTTATCAACATTGAGTGTTGCGCCATATCGTATGGAAGATTATTACAATTTAACAAAATTAATGGGAGAATCTATATGTTTGAGGATTGCGGGTATTCGTGCCAAGGTGGTTCGTTTATCAAATGTATATGGTGATGACTTTGAATCGGGTAATTTTTTATCCGCTGTTTTGCGAGAGGCGATTAGCTGTGATGAGGTTACATTTTCTACTACAGCTGATTCAGAAAAAGACTATGTTCACATTGATGATGTTACACGTTTGCTGAAAAAAATTGCAGAACAAGGCCAGCGGCAAATATATAATATAGCATCGGGCCAAAATATCACTAATGATGATATTGGGTCGATGCTAACTTCATTATTGAAGTGTCCTGTTTTCTATTCAGATGAGGCGAAAAAAAAGAAATTTCCTTTAATTGATATTTCTAAAATAGAGTCAGAATTTGAGTTTTCAGCTAAATTTTTTAAGGATGAGTTTCCTCGATTGATAAAAAGTTATAGTCGGAATTTTATTGCATATGATTAAAATTAATATAGAAAGAAATAGTGTAACGTTAGACACTGAAAATGGAACACAGGTCATGTCTTTAAGTTCACCCGAGGCATTTAAGATTATTTCAGATGTTTGGTTGCGCTGTGGTTGGGACACAAAATATATTTATAGCTTTACCTGGATGGGACGACCAATTATTCAATTGCCGGAAGATATGTTTCGGTTGCAGGAAGTTATTTATCATCTTAGACCCGATTTTATTATAGAGGCTGGTGTAGCTCACGGTGGTTCAGCAGTATTTTTTGCCGGACTGTGCAAAATAATGGGAAAGGGAAAAGTTATTGGCATTGATATTGATATTCGAGAGCATAATCGAGCTGCGATAGAGGCTCATGAGTTGTATGAATATATAACGCTGATCGAAGAGAATTCAATCTCGCCTGAAGTGTTTAAGTTTTTAGATGATGTCATTGATAAAGATAAACTTTGTATTGTGATACTTGATTCAAATCATTCTAAAGAACATGTTCTAAATGAACTACGGTTATTTTCAAATTATGTATCGGTTGGGTCTTATATTGTAGCGGCTGACGGTATTATGTCACATCTAGTAGGAGCTCCACGGAGTAAACTTGATTGGAATTGGAATAACCCCAAGGCCGCTGCAGAGCAATTTGTAAATGAAAACTCTGATTTTGTCTTGGAAGTGCCCCCGTTTTTATTCAATGAGGGAGATATTAAAACACCGGTTACCTATTGGCCTGGAGCTTGGGTCAAAAAAGTGGGCAGTGGAAGCAAAGCTTCTGTTTAATATGTTCAGCGGCGACTAATTAGCCTTTTTATATTTGTGCGGTGCTGAGTTGAAAACAATGCCTTGCTATCACGTTGGGTATTTGTCAACAATTTCGAATATTTCAGAGATGAGCGAGAAGCTGTGTTTATCTTTCGTAAGAGTGTTTTTTTCAAAAGATAAGTTTTTTTGTTTCTCTGCTTGTTGGATTTCTCTTTTTATGCGATGGGCTTTGTGTAAAGTGCTTGGTAACCCCATGCTAAGCAGAGAAAATCTCTGGTTTCTAGGGACATGTTGTAGTACGGCAGTTAAGCTATCTATCATTTTGATATAATCTTTGTGATTATACGAAATTTCTAGCCGTCTGTTGTGAAAAATATTTTCTAAATAGTTCAACCAGGATTTCTGAACGATTTTTTCGCAGAATTCAAAGTCATTGTTAGTTTTGTTCATTAATGTGGTAGCAAGTGTGTGTTGGAATTTGATATACCGTTGTGAGTATGATTCCGATATTAGAATATCTTGCCAGTTTGGCATATGGTTGCTGGCGTTGTCTATATGTCCCTCTCTGACAGAGTGCAATGTATTAAAACGTTTAGCTTTGCCTTTTATAATCGCTAGGCACGATTGTAATACTTCGCTAAAACGATAATCCTCGGAATTACTATATGCAAGCTCAAGGCTTGATTGAAGGTCATCTTTGCGTTGAACTGAATAAAAGGTGGGCATGTAAGATGAGAGATGTTTATCAAGTCTAGTGCTTGGATCATTATCATCAATGTCACACTGTGGATATATTCCTACGTTGTATTTAAATCCAATATTATTTTTGCTGTCTTTTCTGAATGATATTGCATTGCCGTGGGCAATACTATAATCAGGGTTTTGGTCAAGAAATTGAGTGCATGGTTCGATATTATCCGGATTTATAAAATCGTCATCAGCACAAATGACAACGTAATTACTCGATATTTTTTGTAATGAATGAATTAGTTTTTGCGTAAAATGTATGTTGCTAGAATAGCATTGATGATCGATTTTTAGCTTGTTATATTCCCTAGAAAGCTTCTTGATATCATGATGATATTTGTTATCCGAAGAGTCAGCTAACACGATTGGGTATGGTGAGGTTTTATGGTTTAAGTATGATAGGAGTCTTCTGAGAAACAATGGCCTATTGTGCGTGGGGATTAAGAAAGTAAATTTATTCTGAATTTGATCATTGTATTTGGTTGGCATGTTTAAATGTTAAACGCTGTTGACGTGATAAATACTATAATCATTTTGTTGAATCCCTTGAGGTTTCATTGCCCGCCGTTTGCAGCGCTATTATAGGAGGCATTATTAATATATATTAATAATGCGTATCCATCTACCTTGAGATAGCTGAGCTTGTTCATGTGCCATTAATCTTACTAACCTTCTACCGAAGGTCATATAATCATCAGGCCAGATTTGAGTCAGCACCAGACGATATGAACGCCCTCCATCTAATAGGTTGATTTGAAGTTTTGCCACAGTAAATTTGAAGCCCATTCGATGATCAAGCATAACTTATTTGCCCACGATTTAGCAGAAAATTCCCAAGTATGTCGTGTTTCTCTATGTTTAGAAAGACTCTCTCAAATAAATTCGTTTGCAGAAGGCTTAGTTAACATCGCTTCTTCTATTTGTGGCTTTTTGTAGGCTGTGATTGTTCACGCTATTATCGAGTTATTAATAAAACAATGGGTTAATAAAATCGTTTACATCTCGTGTTTCCAAGCTACTTTTTATAAATTCAGGGCTAGGAAGGGTTTTTAAATACTCTCTCGCAATGTCGTCACTGAAGTCTCTATTTTTAGAATGACGGAGTAATTTAGTGGTTTTTTGTTTAGAAGGTATATTTTTGTATAGGCTGTGATCTTTGATTTTTTCAATCAGTCCTTTTTGTGCAGCGTAAACCGCTTTCATGCCCAGCATGAAAGGGTCATAGAAATTTGTGATTGGGAAGGTATGAAACAAAATATCCCCGGAATCTATGCCCCTGTCTAGCAGGTGTATCGTTGCTCCGACATAGTGTGGATTGTTGTCATAGAGAGCCCAAAAATTTGTTGCGCTTCCACGATAATATGGAGATATACCGATATGGATATTAATAGCCTTTTTTGTAATCAATATGTCGATGAGTGGAGACTTTATAAAACTAGAGCCAAACACAATAATATAGTCGACTGATAACGCTTCTTTGATAATATTGCTATTCAGTTTTCCTAGGTCCCCCATCTGTAGAGCTATTTGATATACATTATCAGGAAGAAAGGTGGGTTGGCCGAAGGTGTTTTGCTCCGCTATTTTAACAAGTTGAAAATATTCTTCCATTATAGGTGTTTGTTTAATTCTATCGGTGATTTGCCCAGGAAATAATGTGGTGACTTCTTGTATGGCATAAACTTTTTCTGCAATCTGAGAAAGTTGTCCGAGCAAAGCGAGGTGCCGAGGCTGGTTGCTGGTGAATACTGTAATGTTCATGTTTGTTTTGTATTAGGCATATTTATGTCCTCGCTAAGAGTGTAGGTTTTCTTACGGCAAAGATTACTTTATATCGAGATATGTTGTAAAGTGATGTGAACATGAAAATACTTTGAAGGTATCATTAAGATGGTGATCATTTGATTGAAATCGAGATTAGTGGCAGGAAAATAGGGCCTAATTATTTGCCGTTGGTGATTGCCGAGATCGGAATAAATCATGAGGGTAGTTTAGATAAGGCAATACAAATAGCGGATAATGCGATAATTTCTGGCTGCGAGTGCATCAAGTTTCAAACGCATGTGGTGGAAGATGAAATGATCCCGAATGATGTTGTGCCGGGAAACGCGAGTGAATCTATTTGGGATATTATGAACCGCTGTGCCTTGTCTGAAAATGAAGAGGCATATCTCAAGTACTATATTGAACAAAAAGGTGTCATTTTTTTGTCGACACCTTTTTCTCGTGCAGCGGCAGATCGTTTAGAAAAACTAGAAGTTTCCGCATATAAAATAGGCTCAGGCGAATGCAACAACTATCCGTTGATAAACCACATCGCTCGTTATGGTAAGCCAGTGATTCTAAGTACTGGTATGAATAATATTGATAGTATTACACGAGCTGTAAAGATATTACGAGAGCACCATATTCCGTACGCGCTTATGCATTGTACCAGCATTTATCCCACTCCTTATGAAAAAGTGCGCCTGGGGGCAATGACTGAGTTGATAAATCGTTTTCCTGATGCAGTTATAGGTTTATCTGACCATTCTGTGAGTAATTATCCTTGCTTGGGGGCGGTAGCGCTTGGGGCGAGTATAGTAGAAAGGCATTTTACCTCCGATAAAACTTGGCCTGGCCCAGACATACCTATATCCATGGATCCTCACGATCTCGCTGAGTTGATTCGCGGTGCTAATGCGATTTATGAAGCGGGCGGCGGAAATAAGAATATTTTACCTGAAGAGCAATCGACTATGAATTTTGCATATGCTTGTGTTGTTACCATTGAGAGTATAAAGGTTGGCGAAGTGCTTTCTGAAAAAAATGTTTGGGTAAAACGTCCTGGTACCGGTGAGATTAAGGCAATTAATTACTCGCGCGTGATAGGGAAAAAAGCGACGAGAGATATTGCAGTCAACACGCAAATGTGTTGGAGTTATCTTGATTAGGGTGATTTATTCAGCACTTTTTAGAGACCAAGCTATATACGTGTTCGATCCTTTATGAAAAAAGGAAAATATATCGCCTTGTGTTATCACTATATTCGTTCACGAGAGGCGAGTGAGCGTTACCCGAGGATTATTGGCCATACTGAAGAGGTGTTTCGAAGACAGATTTCTATGCTGAGAAAGCAGTTTTCTATTATTTCTCCTGAAGCAGCCTTGTTTCTTTCTTGTGGCAGTAGGTCAGTTATTAATGAGACAGGTATTTTGTTTACTTTCGATGACGGGCTATCAGATCATTTTTTGGCGGCAAAGATTCTAGCAAAAAATAATATTAGAGCGTTATTTTTTTTGCCAAGTTGTGTATTTGTGGATAATTTGCCGGCAAACCCTATCATTATTCATTATGGTTTGGCTGTGTTAGGCATTAGAAAATTTATTGAATTGCTAAACCAAGGAATAGAAAAGTTAAATATCGATACAATTTTTGATACATCATGGAATGGGATTAATATCTATGATTCGTGGGATAAGATTGCGAAAATTAAGCAGTATGTAAAATATGATTTACTGTCTTGGCAGGCGCGAGACGTGCTTCTTTATATCTATAATGAAGGGTTGTGTGCAATGCAAAAAAATATATTGATGGATATACATTTAAGCGAAGCTCAGGTGTATGAAATGTTAGATATGGGGCACACGATTGGGGCTCATTCTCACACGCATATTTCTGTTAGGGGGGGGAAAATGAGTGATACAGAGTTGATGGAGGAGCTTGTTCAACCTAAACATCATCTGGAGAATTTATTTGGTGTTGATATTAATGCTTTTAGTTATCCTTTTGGTCAGACTCAGGATTGTTTAACGAGTGAAGAATTAATACATCGAACACGCAGTTATGACTTAGCATTTACTATTGAGCCGGTTGAAAACAATGAAAACACGAACCCTTTGGAGTTAGGCCGTTATATGCTTAGTAGTGGTGACGATGAACATATCATGTTAAATCGGATTGAGCAGATTTCAAGACAAGATGCTCTTACGTAATACTATATGCTAGAAGGTAGCTGAAATGACCAGGAGTCTCTGTGAACTATACTCGACCTTTCTTTTCTTCTCCAACCGTAGTTAATTTAGAATTAACTGACGTTTGTAATGAAACATGTCGACATTGTTATAATTTTTGGCGTGAAGATAATGCTCGTGTTGAGTCTTTAACTAAAGAGCGACTCAATTATCTAATCGATAAAATTCTTGATGCAGATGTATTTCATGTTGTTTTGACGGGTGGCGAGCCTATGGCAAAATTTGATTTGCTTGAGCACGCTATTGATCGTTTTATGAAGAAGAATGTTTCTGTCAGCTGTAATTCAAATCTCACCTTGGCTACTAAAGAACGAGTTGGACGTTTAAGAGATGTTGGGCTTGATCACATTTTAACGAGCTTGTGCTCGCATGATCAATTTACCAACGATTTTATGACGAATAAAGCAGGTTCGCATCGAAAAATTGTTGAAGGCATTGAGAATTCTATTGCGGGGGGAATTCGGGTGAGTGTAAATATGGTTGTTTCTAGACAAAATAAAAATCATGTTTACGATACGGGTAAGTTTTCATACGACCTGGGATGTCAGCGAATTTTTGGTACTCGAGCGGTGCCTTCAGTGAATTTAACAAATGCTACAGGTACTGAGTATGATATGACAAAGGAAGATGCTTTGAATATCGTCGATCAGTTGCTAAAAGTGAAAAAAGATACTGGAATTTTAGTCGGCACCCTGGTGAGTTATCCGTTGTGTTTGCTTGGTGACTTAGAAAAATATCGAGATTTTGTTGGTCGTGGATGCCCGGCACAATCTGGGCACTTAATAAGCATAAATGCAACAGGGGATACGCATGCATGTGTTCACGAGGAAAAGGCATACGGTAACATATTCGAAAGTGACATGAGTGCTTGTTATGAGAAAATGCGACCTTGGCATGATGGCAGTTATTACTTCAACGAATGTAAAAAGTGTGATTATCTTGATATTTGTCAAGCTGGTTGTCGGATGTCTGCCCAAGGTTTTTCAGGAAAATTAGATGAGCCTGATACTCTGATGGAGGGCATGCATAATTTTGTTAAAGCGTACAAGCTTGTGTATGACGAAAATGTGTTTGCTGCGATAGATAATGATATGGTTTTCAAAGTACCTAAACGTTTACGTTTTCGGAGAGAGAAAAAATTTTATTTGGTGAATATAAGATGGGCGAACACAATAGTTGTTCCAATAGAAGTTGGTGAATTTTTACATGCCTATCATAAATCGTCACGTTTTTTTACATTGATAGACTTTGGGGTAAAATATCGTGATCTTCTTGCAAGTTTATTTTTCAAAGATGCAATTATTGCTGAGGATGATCGTCATTATGATGATGTCAAGTGCAGTTCTGGTCTCGGGATTGATATGATAAATTATCGTAAATAGGCATAGCATGGAAAAGAATTTAAATTCAAAGCAGTATTTTGAAATAGAAAATTTGTTTTACCTTAATGCACCTACAAGCCGAATAAGCAAGTTTGTAACGCATCTCGATATATTTCGACGCATTTCTCAATTACCTGGTGAAATCATTGAATGTGGGGTTTTTAGAGGAAGCTCATTTATGCGGTGGGTGAAGTTTAGAGATTTGTTAGAAAATACTAATAGTCGACGAATTATCGGTTTTGATACTTTTGGAGCATTTCCCGAAACAAGTCTCGAATTTGAAAAAGAGCGTCGTGATTTTTTTGTAGAGGAAACGGATGGTGGTGTGAGTATTTCAAAACGAGAATTATTGACCTGTCTGGAGGAGGGGGGGTTTAACAATAATCTGGAATTAATTGAGGGTGATATAAAAAAAACCCTGCCAGAGTATATTAAAGCACATAGTTATTTGAAAATTGCATTACTACATATTGATGTTGATTTATATGAGCCTACAAAAATAATTTTGGAAACCTTATTTCCTCATATAGTTAGAGGAGGCATTATCATTCTGGATGACTACGGAGCGATGCCAGGTGCAAACAAAGCGATCGATGGATATTTTGTATCGAATAGTTGTTTGATTCAAAAAATACCTTTTTCTAATGCAATATCATATATAGTGAAGGAATGAGGGATAAAATCAAGTCTCGAAAAATTGTTTTTCTTACTGGAACAAGAGCAGATTTTGGTAAATTAAAGCCCTTGATAAATGTTGCTTTAAAATTGAATGCCGAAAATGTGCATATTTTTGCGACAGGAATGCATATGCTTGAACAATATGGTTCTACTGTATTTGAGATCTATAAGCAAGGTTACCCGAATGTGTATCTTTTTAATAATGTAGCAACTGATTACTCGACGGATATCACGCTTGCAAATACGATTAATGGCTTATCTACCTATATTCGTGAGTTACAACCTGGTCTAATAGTTGTTCATGGTGACAGGATAGAGGCCTTAGCCGGCGCAATTGTAGGTTCTTTAAATAATATACGTGTTGCACACATAGAGGGAGGAGAAGTTTCCGGTACAATCGATGGATCAATAAGACATTCCATTACAAAATTAGCCCATATTCATTTTGTCACAAATGAAATGGCAAAAAAGAGATTAGTTCAAATGGGAGAAGATGCACGAAGTATTTTTGTAATTGGCTCGCCGGAAGTTGATATTTTTAAAAATGGTAATTTACCATCGCTTGCGGAAGTAAAAAAATACTATGATATTTACTTCGAACAGCATGCCTTGCTTGTTTATCATCCCAATACTACAGAGGCCGACCTGGTTGGTTCTATGATACGAAATATTGTTGATGCTATTTTAGAAGTGGAGATCAATTTTGTCGTTATTCATCCAAATAACGATCTTGGCTCTTCGTATATCATGAAGGAGTACGAGAGGCTTAAAGGGTGTAAAAATTTTCGTTTATTTCCCTCTATTAATTTTGAGTCATATATTACCTTGCTGAAAAATAGCCTATTTATTCTGGGAAATTCGAGTACAGGAATTAGAGAAGCTCCGGTCTTCGGGGTTCCCTCGATTAATATTGGTACAAGGCAGTGCAACAGAGGTTGTGGTGATTCAATATTTGATGTTGCTGAAGACAAAAATGATATATCAAATCTAATAAACAGGATTAGTAGTAAAAAAGAGCGTTTTCCGCCCACGTTAGTATTTGGTGGCGGTGGTAGTGGTGAAAAATTTTTTCGCATTCTGGCTGGCGAGGCGATTTGGGTGTCACCATTACAGAAACCATTTATCGATATTGAAAAGTTCTAAAGTATATGGATACTTTTTTAGCTATTATTCCAGCTAAGTTAAAATCTCGAAGTTTTCCAGGAAAGAATATAAAAGCTCTTATGGGAAAGCCGATGTTTTTATGGTCAGTGGAATCGGCGCTAAACGCAACGTCAATCAGTTCCGTTGTTGTTTCAAGTGATTCAAGTGAAATTAAAAGAATGTGTGAGAGAGCAGATGTTTCATGTTTTCTGCGACCCAAAAAATTAGCGCAAGATGACTCTTCTATTAGTGATGTTGCGTTAAACCTGCTTAAAGAGTTAAGGAAGAAAGAGGGCAAGCGGGCAGATTATACGGTTATTCTGCAGCCCACATCCCCTCTTAGAACTGCAGTTGATATCGATAACGCAGTTAGCTGTTTATTGAGTTCAGATGCTGATGCCCTCGTTAGTGGTTATAAAACGGAAAAAAACTATTTAAAAGCGTTTTTTATTAGAGACAATGGTTTTCTAGCTGGGGTACGAAATGATAGTGATTCCTTTATGTCTAGACAGTTTCTGCCGGAAACTTTTTATCCTAATGGCGCAATATTTATTATTAAAACAAGTGTGTTGGTGAAAAATAAATCCTTGTTTACTAATAAAACGATTCCATTTTTTATGCGTAAGGAAGTCAGTGTTGATATAGATAATATCAATGATTTTAGATACGCAGAAAATTTTCTAAAAAATAGTCTCCAGAAAAATGCAAATAAAGAAAATAACTGATGTTGTTGGAGTTTATGGTGCTTCTGGATTGCTTGGCTGGGATCTATACAATTTTTTGGATGGTTTTGGGGTTGATGTCATTGGAACTTATTTACAAAACAGGCGGAATGGATTACTGAGGTTTGATATCAGGTCCAAAGATTATCGAGTCTTTGAGTCATGCAGTACCGTAATATTGGCTGGTGGATTGACAAACATTGATGTTTGTGAAAGTAATCCGTTGAGCAGTGGGTTAATCAATGTTACTTATGTTAAGGGGCTAATTGACTGGCTAAAAAATAATAATAAAAAAATTATTTATATTTCATCCGATAGAGTTTTTGATGGGATGGATGGTTACTATTGTGAAAATGATAAGTGTAATCCAAATACTGTTTATGGGAAGCAAAAATTAGAAATTGAGCAATATGTATTAAGGGTTGGAAACAGTATTATTTTTCGTTTAAGCAAACTATATAGTAAAAACTCCTCTACACCAAATTTACATAATGAGACCTTTAATAGCTTAATTAAGGGTAAGCGTATATTTGCTGCATTTAATCAGATATTTAATCCTACTGATGTACGCTTTGTATCTAATGCAATAGGAGTAGCATTGAGAATAGATATAGGAGGTGTTTTTCATGTGGCTGAAAAGAATGTGCTTAGTCGCTTTGAGTTTGTCAAAAAAATTGCTTTAGATAATAATTTTGATACTGGCTTAATCCATCGCGTGGATATTAGAGATATAGTGGGTGGGAGGTATAAGCCTGTGAATTCTTCTTTGGTCACTAACAAATGGTGTGATGTTCTAGATACCACTAATTTGGAAGATTAGGTTTTCTTTATGTTTGAGTTGAGAGTATGAATCGCTTATTGCAAAAATATTTTGCTTATGTGTTATAAAATTCGTGTGACGACGGGCATAGCGAGAGCTCTGTTGGCAAAAGAGCTAAAATCAGTGGCATCTATGTTATTGACTTTATCTTCTTTAGATAAGGTGGGATTATGTCCAGCAAATGATATGACATTGTCTGTACTTCGGTATTTGGAAGACATGTCACCAGGGGCGGCTGAATTAGTTAAAGTATTTGATCGCGACTCTGATAAGTATTATCCATTTTCAATTGATTCGTATGAAAATATATTGTCAATGGATCTGAAAAATATTTATGTGCTTTCATCAAATTATGCTCAAGCGATAATCTCAGATATCGGCGGTTTAGGGGTTTCTCATGAGGTATTGGTTGATCTTAAGGGGGAGTTTACCCTACCAATAAGTGTCGACCTCAATGAGTTAGTTGAAAACTGGCCTAAGGATTATCTGGTAGATGATAGCAATAAACTTTTTGAAATAATAGGTGATGAATCAGTTATTATTTTTATATCACCGTATTGGTATGATATTTATGAAAAAATTTCTTTGCTAAATCAAAATCTAAAAACAAAGGTGATCTGGGTTGAAAACTATTCTCCTCCATTCGTCGAGGAAAAAACGGGCATTGTAAAAAGTGACTTTTTATCTGTAATGAATTATGCGCTTAAACGAGATGATAGGGAAAAAATACAGTTTTGTATTGTGCATGGAATAAGTTACTCCATTAATGCCTTACTTAAAAAACTTATTCCTGATATTCGCATAGTTTCCTATATATATGATTGGCTTGAACATTCTATTCCATTTAAATATAGACATGAGCTGGCAACTCAAACTGAGTCTCAGTTGGAGTGTATTGAGAGTGAATACGTTGCTGCTGAGGGAGTATTAAATGGTGATCTTGCTGATCATATTATCTATAAAGATTATGGTGAAAAATTTGCATTGTATGCTGGTATAAATGCTACTTTTATTCCATCGTCCTTGGTTAGAAAAACATTTTTATCTAATGTGTCACGAACAGCGAAAGGAAAACTATTATTTATCGGTACGTTATTTCACGATAACTTTCATTCTAAAAAAATAAATGGACATTCATTTTTTATTAGTGTATTCAGACGTATTGCAGAAACAGGGCTATCGTTAGATGTTTACTATTCCTCGTTAAGAACAAGCACAAAAATAATTAATAAATATAAAGAAGAAAATTTAAAACTAAAATTGAATTATATTGCGGGTGAATCGCTGGATATTTTAATTCCTCAGCTAGCGAATAGGTATTCGTGGGGAATTTTAATTGCAGCTAATGAATTTGAAATTAGCAAACAGCATGCTATGTATACTCTTCCCTCTAGAGTATTTGCGTATGCGGCACTAGGGCTGCCTATTATAGTAAGTACCGATTTTGGAGCCGTAGCAGAAATTGTAGAAAAATTCAAAATTGGCATAGTGATTGATAGGGATGAAATTGCGTGTCTTCCCGAACAGATTAACAATAGTGATTATATTGGTTTTGTGAATAATGTGAAAATATTTAGAGAACAATATTGTCTTGACCAGTATATAGATAGAATGGTCGAAGTTTTTTCTGGGGAGAATAGTAGAGTCTAATACATGACAGAAAAAATAAAAAACCGATATATCTATATTGATGATAAATGTCTTTGGTACGCATTGTCTGCTTTACAGTTGTTCAAGTGGTATGAAAAACTTGATGGGTGTTATAAAAAAATTGCGTTAGCTCCAGCGAATGTTATTGGGAGTTTTTTTTATAATCATTTTGAGTCACGAGGAAGCGTGATACTGTTAAACAGAAGTGTTCAGCGTGGAAACACTGATAACATATATGGTTACGATTCGGATGCCGCAAAAAATGTAGATTGTGTATTTATAGTTTCTCCCAGATATGGTGATGAAATCAAGTTGTTATTAACAGAAAGAAAAACCGAGGGGGAGTACTTAGATGCTTTTTCGTTCTCAAAGCGAATTCCAGTTGCTTTATTTTTTCAGTGTCTATTAGAAATCGAAAAAGAAAATGAGTTTTTTAAGCGCTATCTCACTCATGTTGGTTTTAAGATAGAAAACATATCAATCTGGATCAATAGTTATCGTTTTTTGGAGGGGGTTAATGAGCCTATTGTTGCTGTTTTTGATATAAAGATGGCTAAATATGGCGACGTATTGTGCTTTGTCGATGACGCGGGAAAAATGCAAAAGAAGGATTACTACGCAAGTATTCGCGGATCATTATCTAGTAAAGTGACGGGGTTTTCGTTGATTGACTCTGCTGGAAGAGTGCGTAGTCTGAGTGATTCTGAGTTGTTAACGGGGAGTTTGCAGTATATTACTCTGTATCCTACCAGAGAGTGCGATTTGGCATGCGAGCAATGCGCAGGCATCCAATACTATAAGCAGCTTGCAGATTGGGATGAACACAAAAAAAATATAACCCTAGAAAGTTTGGATAAATGGTTCCCGGAAGAACAAATTTCCAGTGTGAAAATTATCACACTAAGCGAAAGATATGGCGAGATTTTTATTTACCCATATTTGAATGAATTGTTTAGATACTTTGAAAAAGTCAATCCTGTAATTCAATTTAATATACTTACGCACCTAAGTGTTGATTCAGATCAACTAATTAGACTTATAGAAAATCATGGGGATTCGATCAACGAAATACGTTTTTCTATAGACGGTTCAACTAAAGAGACATACGAAAAAATACGTAGAAAGGCAAGCTTTACTAAAGTTATGAAAAATTTAAAAATTCTTGGGGATTATAAGGAAAAATATCAGTTTAATTTGGAGTGGAAATTTGTTCATATGCGATCAAATATGGATGAAATGCCTACAGCAGCTAAGATGGCGATTGATTCAAAAGTAGATAGGTTTAATGTCCATCCTATGTTAATTGGAAAACCAAGTAGTTTGTCCGAAATAGTCAATCTTAGTCCAGATAAGGCAAATGGAAGTGTGATTGACACTAAATTCGTTCTTGAAGGAAGTGATGTTGAGTACTATGGGCCGGAAGCATTGTACGGTAATATGTATTATTCTGACGAAGAGCAAATCAGGGATATCGCAAGTCAGCCATGTTTCTATCCCTTTCAAAACATGGAAGTTGATGCAGGAGGTGAGGTGACCGCATGTTGTGTTGTTGATACTGCGAGCCAGCTGTTTATGGGGAATATGAACGATGGATGGAAAAATGTTTGGTTGGGGAAAAAATACACCGAGTTTCGTTTGACCATGCTTGGTGGAGAAACTCCGGCGCCTTGTCGATTGTGCGTTTCTGCTAAAGAGAAAGTCAACCAAAAAGCCCTTTTAAATAACTTCTATGTGCGAACATATTCTGTTATGAGAGGATACTCTAAAATGTGGTGGTCTAGATACTTGGCAATATCAGGGAGTGGCGACAGGTAAGTGGGAGATTCAAAATCTGGGATATTTGTGTTAAATGTATCGAATAATAACTTCGAGTATTTTAGACAAAGGTTTTTATTTTATAGGAATTCATGCATTTATAGAATACGAGTATTGGTAATCAACTACGATGCTGAAGTGGTCAATGAACAAAAATTGAAAGAGGCAACAGATTGGGGCGTAACACGATTATATCTGGATTATAATCAGTTGTTAAGAATTCCGCAAAAAAATAACTCTTCTGATAAACTATTGAAGGCAAAATCTTACCTTAGGATATTGGCATCGTCTCTCATTAATGTTGCGGACTATGTATTTGCGTATATGCCTCATGGAATGCCTCTTGTTAAGTTGTTTATTGAAGAAATATTGAGACAAAGACGCGATAGCATTTTCGTCGAGCTGGAAGACGGGCTTGGCAACTATATGTCTCATATGTATCCAGATCTTTTTCCCCAAAAAAACCCATTTGTTGAAAAAAGTTTTCGATTGTTTGGGGATGACAAATTGTTTTCCCTGCATCCTCCCGACATATCAATAGCACAATATAAATTCGCACTTTTTTATCCTGAACTAATAGTAAGAAAATATTCGGATCAGATTGATGTTCTGGATTTTTTTTGTTTTAGTTGTTTAAGCAAGAATATGATAAATGAATACAGTGCATTAGTGCTACCTAATAACTATGACGAGATTCTAGTCCAGGTTGAATTTTTAAAAAATATAGGTGTTGAGAGAGATATTTTAGTGTCTCTTCATCCCAGGCAATTTGAGTATAGCGGAGGTTTTGCCAGCATGGATAATGTATTGGAGGGCTTTGATAGGGATGATGGGGTATTAGTAATTGCACCTGCTAATGACGTATGTATAAGATTGGTAGAGCGACTTAAGGAGGCAGTCTCCGAGGAAAAAAAACAGATTATCTTAGTCGACAAAGTTAGTAGGTTAGATCAAGGTATTTTTGGTTATGATGATATAGATTATAAAAAAGTTGTTGATGTTTTCATCTTTTCTCCCAATTATGCGGAAGAGATACTAGGTGAGTTCATCCAACGAGGAGTGAGTGTAGATTGCATGAAAATATTAACCAAGCATAGTATTGAAAAGATGAGTAGGTTCTTAAATCACGTAACGAATAAAAAGAAAGATGGGATAGGTAACGATATTCTAGGAGAAAGGCCGATTAGTGACTATTCAGAATTTACATCAATAACTTATTACAGTCCTACGGTTCCCGTTGAGTATCTTGTAATGGAGAACAAAGTAATTATAGGTTTTATAACATCTGCCTTGTATAGAATGCAACGTCTAGGTACTAATGTGAAAGCAATTGCACTATTGGATTTGAAAACCCATTCATACGGTTTTATGGAGTATAAAATGTCGTTCACTTTGCGACAGCAAGAAGCAATTGCTTCGATATTTCGTAGCATGGGTGTTGAAGTGAAACATTTGGTATACTGAGGAGTGTGCTAAATATCAAATCACTTGTCTTATCTGTTATTTTTTTAGAATGTCTCGTTGTAACTTAGGTTATATAGTTCATTATGCATTTTTCATTGCTGCTAACAATCAAAACAAACCGCTGCGCTATGGGTAACTTAGTTTCTGCTAAATTTCTAAGTTGTGTATTATCCAGGAGTTAATTTATGATGAAAGATAGAGTGTGCATACATCATGTGGGAGGTAGGTCTGGCTCTAGGTCTTTCCCTCAGATAGCAGCACTGGAAAAATATCTTTTTAGTATTATCTATGAGGCAGATGAATCATGTGTAAATCAAATTTTAAATCGCAATAAAGGACTAGCATCTAAGTTGATGGTATTGCCGTACTGTTTGGCTGATTCATGCTCGAGAAGAGAATTACATATTAATTACGATCCTTATACGAGTTCATTGTATCAATTCAACTCAAAATATAAAGATTATTATTACTTAAATAATGATCACGATTATGTTGTAAAGGATACTTTTGAGACTGAATCAACAATTACATTAGAAACAAGGACTCTAGATTCGGTTTTAGCTAGAGATTCAAACGTACCTTCCCCCGATTTTTTATCTATTGATGTTCAGGGGGCGGAGCTTGACGTGTTGAGGGGTGCGACGTCTTCTATTAAGGATAGTGTAATTGGCATTGTAACTGAAGTAGAGTTTCATAAACTTTACTCTGGGCAACCTTTGTTCGGTGATATATCAGAGTATTTAGCGGACAGAGGTTTTCTTTTTGCAAAGTTTGTCTATCAAGGTTCATATTCTCCCTTCAGGGCACCTATTGGAATGCGAGCAGATGGGTTTAATCTCTTTTCTGATGCTTTGTTTTTGATGGATTGTGACCATATTATAGATTCAGATTTTTCAAATAAGGAGAAAATTCAAAAGCTAAAAAAGCTAGCTTTTGTTTCAGTTGTTTATAGTCAACTTGAATACGCATTGCTTTGTTTGCAGAAGTTGCAGTATATTGAGGATGATTCGCTAAAAAATGAGGGATTTGAGAGTTTGTTGTTTATTATAAATGAGTTTTATAAGAAAACGAGAAAGGTCTATCCCCCTACATTTTCCGACAAATACGATAGTTTTGATAAGAGTAACCAGCGATTCAAGGAAGGTCTCGTAAAAATTGACGAAAGTGACATGTCTGAGGAACACTTCGAAAAAATATTAACGCTAAAGGACTATTTAGGGAACGTCGGTTTAGATCGTTTGCTTTCGTTAATTGAAAAAAATGATACGGCTATTAATAAAATCAATGAACAAATGCTTACAATTGCAAGAAGAAAATTATATTCATCTAAAAATATTGTGATATTTGGGGCATCTAATGCAGGAAGGACAGTGAAATTTCGTTTAGGTCAGTTAGGGAAATCAGCAAGTTTTTTTATTGATAATTCGTTAACCAAGCAAGGTCAGTTCATAGAAGGGCTTATGGTTTATGATGTTGAAAGATCATTAGGCAGTGAGGGAATGTATATCGTGATTGCTTCAACAGTGGGTAATGAAGAAATAATTTTTCAACTAGAAAATATTGGTCTTAAAGAGTATTACGATTTTTTGTTCTATAGAAAGTTGCCCGAGCTTGTTTGACTAAATGCGAGAGCTTCAAAGAAATAAGCTTACTGAAATAGTATCGTCGCGTATTAATAATCCCAAAGATGTTGAATCAATAGTATCGGCTGTTACTTCACGTTGGTTTCCTCGGGTTACGGAAGCAGCTCTTGATTTTTTACAGAACCAATTGGAAGATCAAGTGTTTGAGAAATTTATTTTTTGGGGGAGAGGGACTCATACGTTCGCGATATTAAAAGGCCTTAGGAATAGAGGCATTGATTGCCAATGTTTTATTATTAGAGATAAAATCGATTATGAAAATTCGGTAATTGCTAGTTGGAATGCTGATGTATTAAATGATGATGCTTATGGTATTGTTCTCTCACATAATGAATATGAAGAAAGCATGCACCGATACTTAGTATCAAAAGGCATCGCAAATAATAGATTGATTCGAGTCTATACAAATCCTGTATACAAATCGTATATATCCAATATTTTTTATGTGCCTTACAAACCTAATGCAACGAAAGATGTTGCCTTTATTATATCAGTAAGACCAACATATATAGTGTCTGACGCGGTATTATCTAGTGTTTTGTCGAATTACCAGGTTTGTTATATAAAGATGTTTAGAAATAACGTGAGACATCATTTAGACGACTCAGAGTACATAGATATTCAGCAAAGTATAGCTATATTAGTTATGGAGTTGGAGAAAAAAAAACCAAAGTTAGTATACGTTAGAGATCAGTTTACTACCGGAAATGTGATTGCTTTGTTTATCAAACTTATGTTTCCAAAAATTAAAGTTATTTTAGAAATGTATGATGTAATGAGACTTTTTTTTAGCAACCCTCAGGTAATGAAAAAGTATTGGTACTGGGATGATATGGACTACAGATGTGCTTTCATAGCAGAAAATGAAGGCTTTGATATCATCGATGCGGTAGTCCACAAGGAAAAATGCCTAGCTATGGAGGAGCTAACAGAAAAACGAAATATCGGCGTCTTATGTTATAAACCTTTTATGCCATTACCCCATTTAGAAGTCCAAAAAAAATATGATCCTAATAATGTTAGATTGGTTTGGGCTGGTGCATTAATTCCTAGTAGTTTATCTCCAGAGTTATTCGGAGATGGGCAAATTATTAATATTCTCAAGATTATAAGTGCCCAAGGTTTGGCCGTTGATTTGGTTACTGGGCATAGCAGCATACATGAATTGGATGGAGTGCTTCAAGACTATCGAGAGCTGATCGAAATGAATACTGGTGTCGATTTTCAACCAGGAATGGAACGACGTGAATTAGTGGAGACTATTGCTGCCACATATGATTATGGACTTTTATTGAATAATATTGAAAACATTAAAATTCGAAAAAGTGGTTTTGAATCGACATTTTCATCAAAACTTCTAACTTACATCTATGCTGGTGTACCTGTAATTGTAAGTCAAGAGCTTGAATATATGGCTAATATAGTGAGTAAATATCAACTTGGAATAGTTGTGAGAAATGATGAGATTTTGGGTTTGGGGCAAATAGTGAAAGAATCTGAGTACGAAATGTTAAAGGTCAATATTTCAAAATTTAGAAATGATGTCGGCAAGGTGGATATAAAAACGCAAGTAGAAATTTTTATTGAGTCAGTAATTGATGGCGTTTCTAAAGGTGTTAGGGTGAGTTATGAATTATAAACCTGCACTCAATATAGATCAGAAATGCGGTTTCAGATATGTATCGCAGCCAGAAGGTTCATCGTATCGAGATATATACGAAACTGATTTTTACGAGCGTGAGAAACCTGATTATTTGTCAAAATCGGAGTTAGAAACGGTGTATTGGACGCTGTTGTGGGAGCAGCGCTTAACCAGAGTGGAAAATTGTTCGGGTAAACGTGGTTTGGTGCTTGATATTGGTGCCGGTGGTGGATTTTTTTTGAAAACTGCCCGCAGCTGTAAATGGTTTATTTCCGGTATTGAGCCAAGTAGAATAGCTAGAAAATTTGCTCAAGAAAAATTTGATATACATTTGGATAAAGGGTTTCTTGAGGAAGAATTAATACGTATTTTCTCTCCTGATTTTATAAATTTGTGTTTGGTATTAGAACATATGGAAGATCCTAGAAAAATACTGGGGATTCTGTTCAAGGAAATGAAACCTGAGGCTATGCTTTGGATAGAAGTCCCTAATGACTTTAGTTCTCTACAAAAAGTAATTACAAACCAATTAGGCAAAACTCAATGGTGGATAGTACCTAAACATCACGTGAATTATTTTGATTTTAATAGTCTGGGTAAGTTATTAGAGGATGTTGGATTTTTAGAAATTGATCGCATGGGTTCTTATCCGATGGAACTTTTTGCATTGATGGGTAAAGATTATATTGGTGATGATGAAGTAGGTGCTGAAATACACGAGATGCGTATGAAGATGGAAATGAATATCATAAATGAAGACCCTAATATTCTATTAAATATGTATAGATCTTTTGCCAGAGCAGGTATAGGAAGAACCTGTAATTTCCTCGTGCAAAAACCCAAATGAATTTATCCCTAGACTGGATTAACGATGAATTAAATACTTCGTTTACCGTTCCAGCCGAAGAACAAAGTATGGCCGCGTGGCGTGAGCGGATTCTAAATTCTGAACAAGTTATTGTATTCGGTGCATCTGGGGCGGGAACTCGAGCTTTTAAAGTGTTACAAAAAATGGGTGTTAAAGTTGCTTTTTTTCTCGATAATAACCCAGAGGTTACTCAGCAAGCAGTTCCGATCTATCTACCGAAAGCGGCCCCATCCTCAACATTACCCCTCATTATAACTTCTGCTTGGTATGCTGAAATTGTCCACTCTCTAGAACTTTTGGCCACAAAATTTGATTTGAATCAGGTTTTTCCAATGCCTGATGTTTTGCAGCTTGAAAGTACAATATATGACGATGCGGTGGGGTTTCCATTTTATGAGGTGTTGGAAAATAGACTCTATGATTTTCAAAACGTTTGGGAGCTGTATGAGAATCAAGAATCAAAAGATCGATTTTTAAAGCTGGTCGCATATAGGTTAAATTTTTTCCAAATGCTTAACATGTCGTTAGATTTACTGCCGTGTGAAGTCGATGATTATCATAAAGGTAACAAAGCGGTGCAGCATATGGTGTTTGATGAAAACCTGACCGAAGAGGTAAAAAACCTCATCCGTTATCAATATGCACATCCGTCTTATTGGGAAGAAGGTTTTTTACAACCACAACTTGGGGATTATGTGATTGACGGCGGTGCATGGTATGGTGACACCGCGTATTGGTATGTCTCAAAAATAGGCGAAGAGGGTAAAGTGTTTGCATTTGAACCAGGACATCTTGCGGTAAACGAATTGATAAATACCATAGAAAAATCCGGATTGAATGATTGTGTCAGAATTGAAAATAAGGCCTTGAGTATTAAACCGGGTTATTCAGCTTGGAGTGAATTACCCGACGCTTCTCCATGTTCTCATTTAGTTGCTTCAGGTAGTGAGCACGATAATAACGTCGAGTTGACTAGCATTGATCTTTTTGTGAATGAAAATGAGATACAAAAAATTGAGGTGATAAAACTAGATGTTGAGGGCGCTGATTTCGATGCATTAAAAGGAGCAATAAATGTTATCGACCGATTCACACCCGATCTTGCGATTAGTATTTACCATTCTGCGCACCATTTAGTCGATATTCCGCTATGGATAGCCGCGCAAGATTTGGGTTATAGGCTTCGTTTATCACATAATCAACTTAGTTTTACAGAGACGGTTTGTTTGGCGACTTGTCGTGATGTTCAAAAAAATAGTGTTGGAACAATTTAGAGTGATTGTGATCCCATCGTAATTTAACCTCCCAGATTGTATTTATTAGTTTGATGGAGCGCTAATCATTGCTAAAAAAACTTTTTTCTGATCAAGTAAACGGGTTTTGGCGATTCCACTGCGAAACCCAAATTCTTGCGTGTAAGACCTTGTTTCAAGCTGTTGACAAACTCGAGTTTGTTAAGCGTAATTTGAATTCAAAAAACATTTTGGTATTATCCGATCAAGGAGTAGAAAGTACCGGTGTTGTTGATCAATTATTTTTCGGGCTAAGTGTCGATGTGTCATTATTAAGCGCTGAATGCGAAATTTCGCCGATCAATGCAGCGATTGAAGCTGGTAAAAAAGGCAAAGTAGATTTGATTGTTGCAGTGGGTGGCGGTAGTGTATTGGATGCTGCCAAAATAGTGGCCGCTGCAATACCTAATGCCTTAGCTCCCGAAGACTTATGGAAAGTTCAAAATTTACCTGTGCAGCCGGTGATGTTGCTTGCTATACCGACGACCTTTGGTACGGGTTCAGAATGCAATATGATTACCCATTTGAAGATGGATAATGTGAAGCGTAGTTTGAATCGTGAGTGGTTAACCCCACCGTTTGCATTATTAGTTGCCGAAATCGCTGAAACAGTCCCGTCTAAATTGCGCTACTTGGCGGCTTTAGATGCTTGGTTACATGCTGTGGAAGCCTTAACGTTGCGCAATGAAGTATCGCCTATCCAACAGGGCATTTTAAAAGAAGCGATTCAGCTATTAGATTCCAATTTTAAATCGTATGTTAATACTCCGGACAAAGAAAATAGCTTTGCGATTGCTTCCGCATCTTCTATGGCTGGCCTTGCATTAAATAATTCTCGTACCGGATTGGCTCATGCCTTAGCAACACCGTTTGCTGAGTGCATGGGTTTACCTCATACAGAGTCCTTATTACCTTTTATTCTTCCCTCTCTGCGTTACAACTGGCAGAATATAGCATCGTCTTTCCCCGATGAGTCCTTGATAAAATTTGAGCAGCGTATTAAAGCTAATTATTTATTCAACGCTGGGGCAATCATGAATAATTGGCATTTCACAATCAATGCTAAGGATGTGGATGTTATGGTTAAAACGTGTTTAGACGATAGCGTGTTAAAAAAAGAAAATCCCATGCCTATTGAGCCTGAGGGTTTTACAGAACTCTATAAGGTAGCACTCGCACAATGGTTGATCTAGAAGGAAAGCAAAGATTAATCGAGTTTTCAAAAAATATTCGCCAGCAAGCGTTAATCGCCATTCATCGTGCAGAATCTGGTCATCCGGGTGGGGTATTGTCCGCCGCCGATATTATCAGTTACTTGTTTGAGCAAGAGTTACCGTTGGCGGCTATGCAGTGGCCGAGTGATAAACGGCATCGTTTTATATTATCCAAGGGTCATGCATGTCCCGTGTTATATGCAGCGGCAGAAAAGAAAGGATGGTTGGAAAAAGATAAATCGCTGTCTCTCAGAAAGCTAAACTCGCCCATGCAAGGACATCCTAGTGTCGCAACAACGCCTTGGGTAGAAGCGAATACGGGTTCCTTGGGTCAAGGTTTTTCAGTCGCAATGGGTATGGCACTGGGGCTAAAGTATCGACAATCTGATCCACGTGTATATGTCATGCTCGGGGATGGTGAATTGCAAGAGGGCCAGGTTTGGGAAGCTGTCATGAGTGCAGCGCATTTTGGGCTTGATAATTTATGTGCAATTATTGACTACAATAAATTGCAGAGTGATGATAGCAATGAAAATATAATGGGCCTGGAACCGTTATTTGATAAATGGAAGGCTTTCAATTGGAATGTATTAGAAATAAACGGTCATGATTTTGATGCTATCCATCAGGCTTTTTTTCAAGCCCGGGAATATAAAAATAAACCAACCGTTATTATCGCGCATACTACAAAAGGAGCAGGGGTCAAGTTCATGGAATCATCACCGTTGTGGCATGGCAGCGTAAAATTGAGTGATCAGGATTTACAGCAAGCACTGACAGATTTAAATCACTGATGGTCGATAATAAACCGTTGCTCATAGGTTCTAGTGCAGATTCGTTGCGTGAGGCTTTTGGTCAGTCGCTGGTTTCTTTGGCATTTACGGATAAGCGCTTTGTTGTATTTGACGCAGATGTCGCGGGCGGCACTGGAACACACCATTTTCGTACCGCTTATCCCTCGCGTTTTTTCCAATTTGGTATTGCCGAGCAAAATATGTTCTCAGCGGCTGCGGGATTTGCAAGTACTGGCGTAATCCCCATTGTTACTAGTTTTGCGGTATTTTGCATGCGTGCCTTTGAGCAAATTCGTTTGTCCATTGCTTATGCAAACAGTAATGTAAAAATTGTAGCTAGCCATCCCGGTTTGGATGTGGGGCCAGATGGCGCTTCTGCCCAGGCTCTGGAAGATCTCGCTGTGTTTCGTTCCTTGCCGAATATGCTAGTGTTGTCACCTGCCGATGCGGTAGAAACAGAAAAAGCAACTAAAGCGATTTTGGAATATAACGGGCCTGTTTATATGCGTACCGGACGGAGTCCTACGCCACGGCTGTTTGATCAGAATTATTCTTTTGAACTTGGCAAAGGAAAGGTGTTAACGGAAGGCCACGATGTGAGTATTATCGCATGTGGGGTAGAAGTTGCGCGAGCCTTGCAAGCGGCTAGTTTGTTACAAGCCCAGGGTATTTCAGCACGCGTAGTAAATATGGCGACGATAAAACCGCTAGACGAGACATTAATTATTGATTGCGTAAAAAAAACAGGATGTATCGTGACTGCTGAAGATCATAATATATTAGGTGGTTTGGGTAGTGCTGTTGCCGAAGTAGTGGCGAGAACCCAGCCTTGCCCGATTGAGTTTATTGGTGTGCACGATACCTTTGGTGAGTCTGGAGAACCTGAAGCGCTCGCAGAAAAATATGGTTTGACTTCGCGTTTCATTGTCGAAGCAGTTGAGCGTGTTATTAAGAGAAAGCAATATTAACCACCTTAGCTATGCCGAATAATGACAAATGAAAATATTAAAAAATAAAGTTGCCTTGGTCACCGGAGGAAGTCGTGGCATAGGCAAGGCTATTAGCTTAGCATTAGCGCAGGCAGGTGCGACCGTGGCACTTACCTATCTTAACAACGAAGAACTTGCAACAGCAGTTGTTACCGAGATTCATGCCAATGCTGGAAATGCCATATCATTGCAACTGGATGTGCGTGATAGAAGGCTTGTTAAAGCGGTTATTGCAAAGATAATGGCTGAATTTGGTGGCATTGATATCTTGGTTAATAATGCAGGTATCAATAAACCTGCTGACTTTGATCAAGTGACGGATGAAGATTGGGATGATATTTTAGCGGTTAATTTAAAAGGCTCTTTTATTTGTAGCCAGGAAGTTTTACCCGCTATGCGTGCACGTGGTGCGGGCAGTATTATCAATATAGGCTCGGTGAGTGGGCAATATGGTGGGCCGCGCACCGTGCATTATGCAGCGAGTAAAGCAGGTTTAATTTCTTTAGGTCAGGTGGTCGCACGTTTTGCTGCCGTCGATAATATTCGCTGCAATACCATAGCAGCGGGTTTAATTGATTCAGCGATGGCGCAAGCTGGTTTGCAGTCGTCTGTGGTTAACAAAGCGGCTGAAAATATATTGTTGCAACGAATGGGTTCTCCAGATGAAGTTGCGCAAGCTGTTGTGTATTTAGCGTCGGACGCGAGCAGTTATATCACCGCACAAACGATTAATGTCAATGGTGGTTTGTATTTCTAAAAAAGCATTTCTCTTTATCAGCGCCGGACTTGAGACTGTTCCCGCGATATTGCGTGCGAGAGAACTGGGTTTACATGTTGTCGCAACCGATGCAGATTCGAACGCACCAGGTTTTAAATACACCGACCAAAAACTTATTGCCGATACTTACGATATTGCACAAACACTCAAGGTTGTTAGCCAATTTCATGCGCAATTAACACCAATTAATGGTGTATTATGCGTGGCGGCAGATGTTCCAAAAACAGTCTCAGCGGTTGCTACGGCCCTTGGTATACCAGGAATTTCAGAACGCTCGGCGGTTCTGGTAAGCGACAAGCTTGCAATGAAGCAGCAGTTTACAAAAGACAAGGTATTAATACCCTGGTTTTGCGAAATAGAATCTCTGCATCATTTAACCGTTCAATTCAATAAAAAAAACTTTCCGTTAATCCTCAAACCCGTTGATAGTCGCGGTGCACGTGGTGTAATACGTCTGTCTAAGGATGTGGATATTGCGTGGGCTTACCAAGAGTCTTTAAGCCATTCTCCGAGCAAGCGAGTGATGGTCGAGCAATACTTAGAGGGACCACAAGTTAGCACAGAATCACTGGTCATTGATGGACTGGCCCACACTCCGGGATTTTCTGACCGTAATTACGAATATTTGCAGCGTTTTAGGCCGTTTGTGATTGAAAACGGCGGAGAGTTGCCGAGTCATTTGAATGACAAGCAACAAGTCTCGGTAAAACAACTTATTCAACAAGCTGCAAAAAGTCTGGGTATTCACCATGGCGTCGTAAAAGGCGATGTGGTTATGCATGATGGCCAGCCGTATATGATTGAACTTGCTGGTCGTTTGAGTGGTGGTTATTTTTGTAGCCATGAAATACCATTGAATACGGGTGTTGATTTTGTCGGTTGTGCTATCCGCCAGGCTTTGGGAGAAGTGATTAGCATGGAAGAATTAAGGCCGAAGATTCAAAAAGCCGTCGTTCAACGCTACCTATTTCCAAAACCCGGTATCGTGAGCGGTATTACGGGAGTCGATGAAGTGAAGAATATGCCAGGAATAGAAATGTGCGAAATACGTGTGAAAAAAGGCGATGAAGTATTCATGATGCACAATCATCCAGCACGTGCCGGGGTTATTATCGCAATCGCCGATACGCCGACCCAGGCTAAAATGATTGCAGAAACAGCCATCAAAAAGATTAGCATAGAGACGACTTTGAAAAGTGTTTTTATTGGCAAAGACGCTAAAAAATGAATGACTGAAGACAGGCTCTAACCATGCAACCCGCAAATATTGATTTATATTCTATTTTTCATTTGAATCTTAATTATTCCTCGATCGAGGTTGCGCAACGCGAGGAGGTGATAAAGCGTTGTTATTGGCCATTATTAAATTTGGTTGAGCATACGGGTATTCCTGTGGGCATCGAGTTATCAGGATATACCCTCGAATTGATTAATGAACTCAGTCCCAAGTGGGTGGCTGAATTTAAGCATCTCATCCAGCAAAATGGTGTTGAACTCATCGGTAGTGGTTATCATCAAATAATTGGTCCTTTGGTTCCGGCGGCTTTGAATCACGCCAATTTGTATCACGGTAATCACGTTTATAGAAATTTACTCGATTGCCAGCCGACGATTGCGTTGGTCAATGAGCAGGCTTTTTCCTCAAGTCTTATTCCACTATATCTAGCGGCGGGTTATCAGTGTCTGGTCATGGAGTGGAATAATAGCGCGAGTGTAAATTCGAATTGGGAGTCTGAGTGGCGTTATTCACCCCAGCAAGCAGTTGCCTGTAATGGCGAGACCATCGATTTATTATGGAGTGATTCCATCATGTTTCAACAAACCCAACGCTATGTTCATGGCGAGATTAGTCGAGAAAACTACCTGGCTTTTATGCAAAAAAAATCGACAAATCGAAATCAAGCCCTGTGTATTTATTCCAGCGATGCTGAAATTTTTGATTTCCGCCCGGGTCGTTTTCATGCGGAAACTTTTTTGTCACAGAGTGCAGATGAGTGGGCAAAGCTTAGAGATTTGTTTGTAGACTTAAATCAAAATATAGATTTTGATTTTTTGCTGCCATCTCAGATACTCAATAAGTATCAAAAGAAACAGAATCAGAAAAAGCTATCGTTGGCAAGAGCATCGCTTCCTATACCGGTTAAAAAACAAGGAAAATATAATTTGTTACGTTGGGCGGTGAGTGGCAGAGATGATTTGCAAATCAATACAACGTGTTGGAAAATATATTATGCGATATGTGAAAAAGAATTTTCTGATCGCACTTGGCGAGATTTGTGTTACCTTTGGGCCAGTGATTTTAGAACCCATATTACCGTAAAACGTTGGCAAGCTTATCAACAGTGTTTGCAATCAATGCTGCGTGATTTTGTACACAGTAACTGTGCGCCAAAAAATATGCCTGAAAAAAAAATTGTTAATCGATTTGTCACTGAAAAACATAATCACTTAATACATTGTGAAAATCAAAATTTGGAAGTTGAAATAAATCCTAAACGTGGTTTGAGTTTTTATAAAATTCGGTTTAAGGCCCTAGGTGATTTATTCGCATTAGGTACTATTCCGCATGGTTATTATGATCAAATTGATTATGTGGCTGATTGGTATACCGGACACTATACGTTTGAAACCATCGCAAAACATAAGCTCACCGATTTGTCCGAGCTGGAATATACAAGTAGACAGCATGATTCCATGTTTGAGTTTTCGACAATGATTCGCAATGAGATTGGAGATATAAGAAAAAATATTATTTTTCATGATGCGGCAATCACTTTAGAATATCAATTTGATATTGAAATTTCTTCTCCAGGAGTATTGCGCTGTGCCTATATGAGTTTTTTTCCCGAGTTTTTTGATATGCAGACTTTGTATATTGAAGTATTTAACGGTGGAGATGAACCGGATCGCTTTGCTATTAATCAAACAGTTGATCACGGCGCACCTATCTCCCACTTAGTGTCAGCTAAAACGGGTTTTGGCGATACCACGGGAGAAATCAGGATAGGTGATTGTTATAAGGTGATTAAATTCAATACGGATAAGTCGCAATGTGCCAGCATACCCATGCTGAAATTTGAGCCTATAGGCGATAGCTATTTTTTGCGATTATTTTATTCACTGCAAGAAATGGATGATACCAGTGTTAATCAGGGCAGGAAGAAAATAAAAACAAATTTTTCTGTTATGGTATCTGCGGAAAATTTTTAATCTAAAATACTCCTAAATAAGCAGAAGTTTTCCATGACATGCGGTTAATATTTCCGTATCCGCTAGATAATTACATCCATGTGATATCCGTCATGGAAAACTTCTGCTCACTTCTAATTCTTATAACTTAATCAGTATCTTCCTAAGCTGATTCCGCTAATTCTAAAAGTTTTTCTGTAGGCCTGCCATAAAAGCAAGCAATATTTTTCTTTAGTTCTTGTGCCTGTTGGTATTCGTCTGGCTTATGTTGAAGTTTCTTTATCTGGGCACAGAAGGTGTCCAGAGAAGAATCTAGAGTTTCTTGCATGGCTGCCGTGAACATGATGATCAATGCATCGACAAGATTTGGGTCGGTGTCAAAACGTTGTTGTGCTTGATGTTTTACATTATCCCATTCTGGGTTTTTTACGATCCAATTAAATCGATGGAATAGGGCTGGAATCAGTAATAAACCATCAGGAAACGTAATATCGTTGCTGGAAAAAACCGTCCGGCGTATGGTCGTATTCCATACTTCACTAACAACAAAGAGGATTTTTTTATGTTTTTCGATATATGCAACAACATCATCAGCGAGAAAAGCCGCAAGCATGATGTCTAGGTCAAAAGCATTTTCCGCTCTAAGTAATAACAACATATTGTAGTCAATAAAAGTGAGAGGGTTGTTGTCATCTAATGGGAACTGTATAGATTTTTTACTCATAGTTTTTGCTCGCAATATAACATTTTGTTTTTTTCTTGAAACCATTCCTTAGAATATTCGCAGTTTTTATATTCTTGAAAATAAGGGCCACCGATAGTGAAATGTACCAAAGATGCGCTTGGATTAGGCTTGTTATATCCGACTAGGTGATTCCATCGAGGCGGAATTTCTCCGATTAAACGTGCATCTTCCAACCATTTGAACTGATGGAGATCCAGCCCGCTGGCAGTATTAACATACTCGGGAGTCAGCGAATTGCAGCGCGTATTATTGAATAACATAACGCTACTCCAGTTCTTTTTTTTATATTTACTTTGTGTTGCTCCTAAAAACTTGGTTTCTTCGATTGGTTCGTGATTATGTTTGACTACTTGTACGGCGTATTTATCTTGTGCGAAATCCATTAGGTTAACAATGTCATCAAGTACGATCATGTCGCAATCCATAAAGATCGACCAGCCTTTAAAGTCGGAAAGATAAGGTGTTAAGAATCGTGAAAAGGAGAAATCAGTTGATTGCAAGGGGTTGGTTTCACGCGTCATAATGTTTTTAAGTTGGCTCAGCGCAAGCGGGGTTATCGACACAGGTTGTGAGGCACGCACATGAATGCTATGCGCTAAAACGCTATACGCTTCGGCTTCACGTGGGTCATAACCTATGAATATTCTTATCATCAACTTCACCGCTTTGTTTGTTGCAAATAAAGTAGCATTCTGTGTGCCAAGTGAAACATGAGTTTCCACGAATAGCTTGATTCTTTTTAATAATCTAAATCTTTTTTTAGCTGAAGGATTGCGCTTTCCCAACTTTTGTCTTGGCGTTGACGATAAATAGCAAAACCCGGAAACCAGGGAGAGCAATTTCCGGTTGCCATCCAGCGCCACTCGGCGGGGTGGGGTAGCAACACTTTTGCTGTTTTTCCTACCGCTGCTGTGATGTGCATATTGGTATTACTTACGCCAATATATTGATCGAGCATGCTTAATAAGGCCGTCATTTTATCTAATGTGACGTTGTACTCTGAAAAATTACCGATAGGCTTGTTACTTAGATTGGAGAGATTGGAAATTTCATTCTCTAAAGGATTGCGTTGTAAGGCTATAAATGTACCTTGCAGAGTTTGCATAACTTCAGCTATTTTTTCTAAGGGTATTTCTTTATAGAGTTGATGTTCTGATATTTGTCCCGCTCTCCAGGTTAGGCCAATATAGGGGGGTGGCCCCAATTGATCGAGTTCTTGCATTACTTGATCAAGTAATAACTCAGTCGGATTAATCGATAAACTAGGTGGTGGATCCAGGGCAGTCGTATCGCTTAGGCAATAGGGAAGATCTCCGAGCAGTATATGAAAATCTGCGTCCGATGAACGTTCTCCTGAGGGCACAATATCATCCAAAATACTGATTTGTGACACCAGTGTTCGTGAATTGATATGTGGAAAATAGATTACTTTTGCACCTCTTTTTTTTAGCTCAGGCACATATCTTAGAAAAAATAATTCGTCGCCTATGCCTTGATCGTATTCAAGGAAAATAGTTTTTCCGACCAGGTCCAGCGGAAGTTTTTCTGCAAAAGTTTGTCCTCCGTGTTCAAAATAACTGGGTCTCGCATGATAATTTTTCCAGCCATTTTTAAAATCACCCGTTGTTAGGTATGAAGTCGCCAGATTGAATTGTATGTCTACATGTGAAGGGAATTTATACAAAGCATCGGAAAATAGTCCAATCGCTTTATCGATATCCCCGGTAAGTTTGGCGTTGGTAGCTAGCCCATTCCAGGCTTGGTGATTATATTCATTATAAGTTATGGCTGTATTGAATTCAGTTTTGGCTTTTGCATAATCTCCTAGTTCATTGAGCAAGTGCCCATAATTGGTATGCAGATTATCCTCTTCGGGGTGCAAATCAATCGCCTGTTCAAAATATTGAATGGCCAGATCGAAATTTGAATTTTGCTGGTGGCTGATAGCAAGTTGCTCAAGCGCAGGGCCGAAATATGGCTTGATGTCCAATGCACGTGACAGCCTATCAATGGCGGCGGGATAATTCTCTTTTTTCCGCAGTACTATACCTAAATTGGTTAATACTTCTAAATCTTGTGCTTGAATTTTTTCTGCGTGTAGGAGTAAGGTGAGGGCTGCATCATATTTGTCCTGTTGCACAAAAATCAGTGCTAAATTATTAAGCGACGGAAAATGATCTGGGTTGCTATTCAATGCCAATTGGTAATTTTCAGTCGCCGCTTCTATTTCGTCATTTGTATTGAGCAAATTCCCCAAATGAAAATATGCCACTGTATAACCTGGTTTTAACGAAATGGCTTTTTTATAATGATGTAATGCGTGTGCATGATTTCCGAGTTTTTCAAAAGTGACGCCCAGGTTATTGTGCGCCTCCCAGTGTTTTGGGTTAGCGCGTATTGTGTATTGATAATAATTTTGGGCCTGGCTTAAATCTTCTTCCGTAAAATAAATAGTGGCTAATAGAAAACCGGCTAAATCAAATTTAGGGCTCTTTTTGCATACTTCTGTAAGCAGAGGTCTAGCTGCGGTATAGTTTTTTTGCTGAAAAAGTTCGAGTGCTTGCTGAGTTTTTTTACTCAGTCTTTTTAAATTGCTCATACCGATAACTTACGGTGTAGTTGATCGCTGTTGCAGGCGGCATCCCAATACCCGTCTTCTGATTGCCTTATGAGGGTGAAGTTAGCATACCAAGGTGTGCTTTTTCCTGTGAGTTGCCAGCGCCATTCGGCAGGATAAGGCAGTAATACCTTGGCTTTTTTATTGAGGCTTCCTCGGAGATG
Organism: uncultured Ectothiorhodospiraceae bacterium; assembly: GCA_964636675.1. Lineage (GTDB taxonomy): Bacteria > Pseudomonadota > Gammaproteobacteria > S012-40 > S012-40 > JALUUH01. Next base: position 5,551 of record CAZWUO010000007.1, on the reverse strand, counting down.
TATATTGGTATTACTGACGCCTATATAGTCATCAAGCACCGCGAGTAACGACATCATCTGCAATAGGTTTTCATTGTAATGCGAGTAATCAATGATGTTAAAATCTGAGTTCTTTTTCAAATAATCGATTTCTTCTTTTTTAGGGTTACGCTGAAGAACGACTAAGTTCACCGAAGTGTTCGTGACTTGTTTAGCCAGTTTTTGGGTTAATAATTTAACGAGTATTTCTAAAGGTATGTGTTTGTCTAAGATTTCAATGGTATCTTGATTGTCGATTTTTTTGGCACCTGCGCGCCATGTAATGCCGATAAATATTCCTTTGCCTTGTTGCTGCAAGTCTTTGAGGCAGATTTCGGTAGCGGTTTTATCCGGAAATAAACGCAGCGCGGGTGGAATATCTTGTGTTGAATAACATTTTAATAAAAGAGGAAGATCTGCTACCGAAAATTTGTAATCATAATGCTGCTTATTTTTATGCTTAATAACATGGTCTATATCGGGGTTGGTTTTAATAAGCTCCGTTATTTTGTCGGAGGCTAAATAGCTAATATGCGCTCCGCGGGATTTTAATCGAGCAGCAAATCGAAGAAAAAAAAGCTCATCACCGATACCTTGGTCATGAATAATGAGGATACGTTTTCCGGTTAAATTAACCGGTAGCAGCATATTATCGATAGGGGTGAGATGGGTTTGTAATAATATACTGGGTCGTTTTGTGTAGTTTATCCAGCCATTTTTATAGTCACCATACGTCAGTTTGATGCAAGCAAGCATGAATTGTATTTTGGAAAATAGAGTTGCGGACTCGTTTGTGTTGGTTTTATTGTTTGTGTCTTGCAGCAAAACCAGGCTTTTTTCAAAATGTTTCAATGCTAGATCCAATTGACCTTTTTTTTGCAAGGCGTAGGCGAGATTGATATGCGCATGGAGGTGGGATGGTTCAGCGGTGAGAATTTGGCAAAAAATCTCACACGCTTTTTCATACTGCCGATGGGCCGATAAAATGGCTCCTTTGGTGTTTAAAAGCTCAATGTTTCTCGCCTGAGGCTGGACATTGATCGCTTGATGAATGGTGGTAAGTGCAAGACGAACATTGCCGGTAACGCTATAACCGTAAGCCAGGCTTCTTAAAAAATGTGTATTTTTGGAAAAATGACTTATTTTAGGTTCTAGTAAAGCAACGATTTGTACATATTTGGCATTTTGCTCGAGCAAACTAAGGTAATTATTGAGGGTTTCTGGATAAAGCGGATTAATTTTTAGCACGGCTAGAAAAAGCTTTTCGGACGCTGAAATATCTCCTAGTGCTTTGAGAGTACAGGCGAGCGTATTCAGCAGCTGAATATTTGAGGGCTGAATATTTCTGGCTTGCTTAAGAAATATTTTCGCATTTTCATAATCTTGGGTTTGATATTTGATAATACCGAGTAAATGTAATGCGTCAAATTGAGAAGGTATTTGTGCGAGGATATTTCGCGAGATCTCTTCAGATTCTATAAATTGACGTTGTTGAAAACACGCAAGTGCCACTTGAAGTTGTGCACGAATGTTATTTTTTGCTAATCCATTCATGCGTCTAGGAGGAGCAGAAAGCATGCCGACGAATAATAAATATTATAGGTAAATTAAATGCTTAGTGCTGAAAAGTTGCGACAATATTTTGACATGTTTATATTTTCGTGCTTTACTACTTAGCAAGATATTGGGGGAGAGTGGCTGTAAGCGCTTCGAGCTGCTGATTTTTAAACGCTATTTCGAGGGAGTGGTATGAGTAATACATCTACCGTACTGGTCGTTGAAGAAGATAATTTTAAAAGGCAAGTTTATAAAGGAATCTTGGATTTCCTTGATCAAGAAGGTCGGATTACCGATTGTCGACATTGGAAAGAAGTCCTTGTTCAACCTAATACCATTGATGTAATACTGTTAGGTAATTGCGGCAATGATGAAACTCTCAAAAAGGTATTTTCTGGTATTCGCGACTTAAATATTGATTTACCGATCATTCGTCTGATCGAGAAAGCCAATCAAAACCCAAAAAACCAATCAGAAATAGAGCAAGGAGTTCAGGCAGATAGTTTTAATACCCTGAATCTGCCACTGAAATATATGCAGCTTACCGATGCCTTGCATCAGGCACAAGTATTTCGTGATAGACAAGACAAGTCATCCTCTACCGGTTCTTCTTCTGAATTATTTCGCAGTTTGGTGGGCAATAGTCGCAGCATACGCGTTGTGCGTGAAATGATGGGTCAAGTGGCTGACTCAGAAGCTACCGTGTTGATTCTAGGAGAATCAGGGACGGGTAAAGAAGTGGTTGCGCGAAATTTACATTATCACTCTAGCCGAAGAAATAAAGCGTTCGTACCCATAAATTGTGGCGCCATTCCAGCTGACCTTTTGGAAAGTGAATTGTTTGGCCACGAAAAAGGTGCTTTTACCGGTGCTATTAGTACGCGTCAAGGTCGTTTTGAGCTAGCGGATGGCGGCACCCTATTCCTTGATGAAATTGGCGATATGAGCGTACATATGCAAGTCAAACTTTTGCGTGTATTGCAAGAGCGCACGTATGAACGAGTGGGTGGCAATAAGAGCATGCGCGCCGATGTACGTATTATCGCAGCAACACATCGTGATTTAGAAGTGCATATTAAAGAAGGCAAATTCCGCGAAGACTTATTTTATCGGCTGAATGTATTTCCCATTGATATGCCGCCACTCCGCGAACGCTTAGATGATATTCCATTATTGGTCAATGAATTGATCGCCAGAATGGAAGCGGAAAAACGCGGTTCAGTGCGTCTGACGCCAGCAGCAATAATGTCACTGTGTCAGTATCGTTGGCCGGGGAATGTGCGTGAACTGGCAAACTTGATTGAGCGCTTGATAATTATGTATCCGTACGGTGTTGTGGATATGAATGATTTGCCCGAAAAATTCAGACCTAAAGGCGGTGTCATTATCGCGGATGAGGTCGCTGAAGAACAAGTCAAAACATCGCAGCAGCAAGCCCCTGATGTTGATCGTTTGTTTGAACAGGTTCCGGTGGTTGCTTCACCACGTTTGCCTAGCGAAGGAATAGACTTGAAAGAGCATCTGAATAATCTTGAATTCAATTTAATTAAGCAAGCCTTGGATGACTCTGGCGGCGTTGTCGCTCATGCCGCGAAGAAGCTAAAAATGCGTCGTACCACCTTGGTTGAGAAACTCAGGAAGTATGGCTTGCAGCGCTCTCCCGATGCGTCAAGAGTTTGACTTGAAAAAAACAATCTCTATAACTCGTTGAAATAACGTATTTTAGTGAGGGCATATTTCTTGCTCCGGTGACTAGGCTGAATTATTCAGCGGAACACTCAGCGGAACATCGGAGCAAGAAGCAGCGTGGCAAAACCCAAGTCAGTTCAGCCTATTCAATTAAATCCGTCTAACAATAAAGAACTGAAAGAGGCTTTTCAGGTATTTAATGGTGTTGCAGAGCAATTAACTGCAACTTACGACGCGCTTGAGTTTCGTATCAACTCCCTGCATCAAGAACTTTCAGCAACCGAGCGAGAACGCTTCCGGCAGTACGAGGAGAATGCGCGGCTCGCATCGCGCCATTCGATGTTGTTAACTTCGTTACCTGCTGGTGTGGTAGTGATTAATCCGCATGGACAAATTCAAGAGAGCAACCCTGCTGCCGAGGATTTGCTCGGCCTGCCTTTGGAAGGTGAGCTTTGGCGGGATATTATTGAACGTGCTTTTTTACCCGATACACAGTCCGGGCAAGAAGCAATTACCGTAAAAGGCCGGGTAGTTTCCATTTCAACCAGTCCCCTTGGTAAAGAGCCTGGTCAAATTATAATGTTGACCGATGTCACAGATACACGTGTATTACAGTCCTCACTTGAACGCTATAAACGTTTATCGGCTTTAGGTGAAATGAGCGCTAAGCTTGCGCATCAAATAAGAACCCCGCTAGCTTCCGCGCTGTTGTATACATCAAATCTCACCAAGCAACATCTTAACGTCGAAGAACGCACCCGTTTTACAGAAAAAACATTGTCTCGCTTAAAACATCTTGAGCAAATTGTAGAAGATATGTTGGCGTTTACGCGCGATAGCGGTGCCAATCATCAGCAAGAAACTTTAGCTGACTTATTTCTGGAATTGGATCTGGCATTGGAAGTTCATCTTGAGTCTGCAGGATGTTCTTTGTCGATTAATCATGCGGAACCTGCTTGGCAAGTGAGTGCAAATAAAGACGCATTAGTCAGTGTGTTGCAAAATTTGGTGACCAATGCAACTCAAGCTTGTGGCGCGGGAGGGGAAATAGAAATAAGTACGCAGCAAGTTCAGGGACAAACACATTCCTTTGTCGATATCTTCATTCAAGACAATGGGCCAGGCATTCGAAAAGACATACAGGCGCAAATATTTGAACCATTTTTTACCACGCATTCAAGGGGAACAGGACTGGGTTTAGCGGTTGCTTCAGCGGTTGTGCAAGCGCATGAAGGCAAACTTTGGGTCGATTCTAGTGACCAAAGTGGAACCACATTTGTTATTCGATTGCCACTTATTTCAGTCGCGAAAGATACAGAAAATGCAATGAAAAACGAAAGAGGTGAAAAATGAGTAACGGATGTGTCTTAGTCGTAGAGGATGATGAGTCTTTAAGAGAAGCATTAACAGACACGCTTGGTTTAGCAGGATATAGCGTTTTGCAGGCTGCAGATGGAAGTGCCGCCATCGACATACTGAATGATGAATTAGTGGGGATGGTTGTTTCCGATGTGCAAATGGATGGTATGGACGGGCATACATTGTTAAAGCAAGTTAAGCAGCAACAGTCTGAACTACCGTTTGTATTAATGACAGCGTATGGAACGATACAGAAAGCGGTAGAAGCAATGCAAGATGGAGCAGCAGACTATTTGGTTAAACCTTTCGAGTCTGAAGTCTTGGTCAACATGATTAGCCGATATCTGCCAAATGATTATGATTCCGCGGGCGAGATCATAGCGGAAGACCAAAAAACAAAAGAGGTATTAGCCCTCGTTAAAAAAGTGGCAGAAAGCGAAGCAAGCGTCTTGATCAGTGGTGAAAGTGGCACTGGGAAAGAAGTGATTGCTAAAGAAATACATCGGGCTTCATCGCGGGTGGATGGGCCGTTTATCGCACTCAATTGCGCTGCAATTCCTGAAAATATGCTTGAGGCAATGTTATTTGGTTATGAAAAAGGTGCATTTACCGGTGCTTATAAATCCAGTCTCGGAAAATTTGAATTAGCTAATGCAGGTACATTATTACTCGATGAAATATCAGAAATGGATATTGGCTTACAGGCCAAACTACTCAGAGTATTACAGGAACGGGAAGTCGAAAGATTAGGTGGAAATAAACTGATTGCATTGGATGTGCGCGTACTTGCGACCACGAATAAAAATATGAAAAAAGAAGTCGCTGAAGGAAAGTTTAGAGAGGATTTATACTATCGTTTAAATGTATTTCCGATATTGTTGCCACCTTTAAGAGATCGAGTTGGTGATGTTATTCCATTGTTTTATAG
>CAZWUO010000006.1:0-52796 GCA_964636675.1 uncultured Ectothiorhodospiraceae bacterium | reverse complement strand
CCTAGTACTCAAACAAATAATTTTGCTGGGCTGAACAAGCAAAGCAATGCGGCCACTTCGATTAGATGGACGCTAGAACGGAGGTAATGCATGGCGTCCTCGTTAAAAAATGCGTTTTATTGAGTGTTTTTTGTGTATCAATACTTTAATCTCAGCAAACAACCCGGTATGATGTTCGTCCTTTCCAGAACAGTATTTTAGTGTTTTTAATGAAGATTGGGCCATTTGATATACCGGCTAAAGCAATACTCGCCCCTATGGCGGGTATAACAGATTTGCCATTTCGGAATTTATGCCATCATTTTGGTGCAGGTTTGACCACAACAGAAATGATTACAGCAAACAAACGTTTATGGAAAACCAATAAAAGCAGAAACCGCCTAGAGCTTTCCGCCGAAGCTACGCCACGGAGCGTACAAATTGTTGGAGCCGAACCAAAACAATTAGCGGAAGCCGCAATAGCTTGCGTTGATGCCGGCGCTCAAATCATTGACATCAACATGGGTTGCCCGGCAAAAAAAATATGTCATGTCGCGGCGGGTTCTGCATTACTTAAAGACGAGCTATTAGTCGCAAGGATTTTAGAAACCGTTACTCGGTCGGTCGGAGTGCCTGTAACATTAAAGATTAGAACAGGTTGGGACAAGCAGCACAAAAATGCCGTTAATATTGCACAAATAGCCGAAAAAACGGGGATTCAAGCAATCGCTGTTCACGGACGCACCCGCGCTTGTAAATTTAATGGTGAAGCAGAGTATGCAACCATTGCTGCTGTTAAAGCTTCGGTAAACATACCTGTTATCGCGAATGGAGACATAACAACTCCCGCCCGCGCAAAGGCCGTTATTGAATATACTCAAGTGGATGCGGTAATGATTGGTCGCGGCGCGCAAGGAAATCCGTGGATTTTCCGCGACATCATCGACTTTCTTGAGAATCGTTCCAAAGGCACGCCAACAGTGACACTGCAAGAAAAACTTGACATTATTTTGCAACATACCCAAGATCTTTACAGTTTTTATGGAGAGTTAATGGGCGTAAAAATAGCGCGCAAACATGTTAACTGGTACACCAGTAATATGCCTGAAGCAAGCACGTTTAGAAAAATCTTTAACCGAATTGAAGGCCCAGCCTTACAGCTGGATGCAATTAATAATTATTTCCATGAGTTAACTATAAAAGGGGAATTGGCAGCGTGACTAATTATTCAGTAGAGCAAGATGTTGAAACGCCAGTGGCTTCATTTGAACAAGAGGCTGATAAAAACACATTAAAACAATGTGTTACCGAAGTAATGGAAAATTACTTACGTGATATGGACGGACATCAAACACACGATTTGTATAAAATGGTTTTAGCCGAAGTTGAGCAACCACTATTAGAAACCATTTTAAAACACACTCGAGGCAATCAAAGCCAAGCCGCAGAAATTCTTGGCATTAATCGTGGCACATTGCGTAAAAAATTAAAAGAATACGGACTACTATAAAGCTCAATGAGATGCCTGTTGTTAAAACTGCGTTATTAAGTGTTTCAGATAAAACAGGCATCGTAGAGTTTGCACAAAGACTACGCTTGCTCGGTATTAATATTTTATCGACTGGGGGTACCGCCAAACTGCTGACCGCAGCCGATATTGAAGTTAGAGAAGTTTCTGACTACACCGGGTTTCCTGAAATGATGGATGGTCGTGTGAAAACCCTACACCCTCGCGTGCTTGGCGGGATCCTCGGCAGACGCGGCATTGACGATGACATCATGGCCGAGCATAGTATCCTGACGATTGACTTAGTAGCGGTGAACCTATATCCCTTTGCTGAAACAATAGCAAAACATGATTGTAACTTGGCGACAGCAATAGAGAATATTGATATAGGCGGACCAACGATGGTTCGTGCCGCAGCAAAAAACTACAGCTCTGTTGCAGTTGTCGTCAACCCCAATGATTATAACGCCTTACTCACCGAGCTTGAGCAAAACGCAGGTTCAGTGAATGATGAGATGCGCTTTACATTAAGCGTAAAAGCATTTGAACATACGGCTAGCTATGATGGGGCTATTGCCAATTATCTAGGAACAATAACCGCTACAGATAATCGGCAAAATTATCCGCGTACTTTTAATATTCAATACACCAAGGTACAAGATATGCGCTACGGTGAAAACCCTCACCAAACAGCTGCATTTTATCGCGAAACACTCCCCGCAGAGAACACAGTTTCTTCTGCCCAACAGATACAAGGCAAAGCGCTTTCATTCAATAATATCGCTGATACCGACGCAGCACTTGAATGCGTTAAACAATTTGCGGAACCCGCTTGTGTCATTGTCAAGCATGCCAATCCCTGCGGCGTTGCAATTTCTAACACCCAGCTTGAAGCCTATAAAAAAGCTTATCAAACAGATCCAACATCTGCTTTTGGAGGAATTATAGCGTTCAACCACCGCTTGGATGATGCGACTGCCGCCGCTATTATTGAACGCCAGTTTGTTGAAGTTATTATCGCTCCGGCAATTTCTCAACAAGCCGCGCAGACAATAGCCCAGAAAAAGAATATTCGACTGTTGATTACTCCTGAGAACGCAGCAATACCAGACCGAATAACAGCCCTTGATTATAAAAAGGTAACCGGTGGGCTATTAATTCAAGAGCAGGATATTGGCATGATTAATATTGACGATCTAAAAATCGTCAGTCAAATCAAACCAAGCCAACAACAGTTGGAAGACATGTTATTTGCATGGAAGGTTGCCAAGTATGTAAAATCAAATGCCATTGTCTACGCCAAAAACAAGCAAACCATTGGCATTGGTGCAGGCCAAATGAGTCGCGTTTACAGTGCCAAAATTGCAGGTATAAAAGCCCTGGATGAAGGCCTGGATATCACCGATTCAGTCATGGCATCTGATGCATTTTTTCCATTCAGAGATGGCATTGATGCAGCCGCTAAAGCAAATATAAAAGCCATCATACAACCGGGTGGATCAATGCGCGACGAGGAAGTCATTAGCGCGGCTGATGAGCATGAAATTGCCATGGTTTTTACAAACATGCGACATTTTAGACACTAAACCTATTTTAGTAAAAGCCATTCCTCAGAATAATTCAAAACCATATTTCAAACCTATGCTGGAACTAATTCCATTATAGGTGTCATCTGTGTGCGCAACAATAAAGCCGCTTTCTAAATTGAGCTTTAGGTTCTTCGAAATTGGTGTATCAACATCAACTGAAACAAATAAGTGTACCGTTACCGCGTTAAAATAAAGTACTTCCAGGCCAGTAAAAAAATGCGAGCTGTGCTTGATACTCTTCATAACACCAAACCCCAGCATCGGCTCACCTGCATCATAACCCCCTTTAAATCGATAAACCATGCTCACATTCGCCGAAGAGTCGCGTTGATAAGTGGCATAATAAATTTTCTTTCCTTGATCACCATTGACATTCGTCATTAATGAATTTACCGACCACATAGGTTTTCGCGGAGACTCAACTTCTTCCACTCGATCACCTTTATTTATAATGTTGCGGGTTAACTCAAAGGTATCTGAAATAGATAATTCACCTTTCGAAAACCCCTCGTAAACTTCATTGATTTTTATATGTCCAATGACTTGCCGAAATGCCTCACCTGCGCGAATCTTTTTAATATCACGATAAACTGAATAATAGTTACCTTCTTCAACACCTACATTTTTACCAATATTGATCGCCACTTCATTTTCTAAAACAGACAATATTTCAGGCGTTACCGCTTTGCTTTTCTGAGTCGACAACCTTACATAGTGTTCAGGTCTAATTGACAGAGTGCCAATTCTAATTTCGCCGATGGAATAAATTGAAGTAACGCTAGTTACTTTTAATACCCCGGTCATTATTTCAAGATTACCATAGGAATTGCCTTGGTCATCGGTAATTTCATCGCCTTCTTTATAAATTTCAAATATATCTCCTGGTCTTACGCCCGCCGTTTGTCCAAGATCAAAATATACCAAACGTTTATCTTTCTTTATCACTCTGCCTAACTCCAGAAAACGGGTTTTCAGCTTCATCGGCATTTGATATTCCATTAACGCTAAAAATGATTTTACATTTTTGATTCTAAACTCATCCTTCCAGTTGAAAGTATTTTCTCCATTCGTTCGATATATTTTAAAATCCAGAAAACCTTCTTTTTTTTCTGTTGTGAGACTTACATTAGCAACCCAACGAATACCTACTTTACGTGCAGCCACTAATTTTTGCTTAATAGATTTTACCGGCGCAATGACACCCTCCGCTTTAGTGCTAACACGAAAGCGTTTTAAATCATCGATACTCTTCCGCACAACATCTCGAAAATCAGAATTTGCATCCTTGTGATGTCCAGTAACCGAAACATAAACGATGATGCGACTTTCCGCTGCATTAGCAAATCCAGGAACCAATAAATAAGCCACTATAAGGAATAAGGCACATACCTTGAAAATCAGAGAACCGCTGTGTTGAATTGGCGTTTTAAGCGAGCACATCGAAATTGCGAAGAACGCAGAATCTGACTCAGTATTTATTCTGATAAATATTTTTTTTGTATTCATATTAACCAATATCAGATGATAAAAATCCTAAATTGGCTATCGACAATGTTACGCAAAAACTTTATCCGGGTTTGCGACCTCACCCTATATCACTGAATTCACGAATAGAGAAACAGACTCAACAAAAAAAATTAAGCTAAAATTTACGCAAGAATATTTTAGTTAGCGAGAGGGATGCTTTTCCAGCATCAAAACAAAGAAAAGTTTTGCGAAACGCCTATATTCAGCTCAGTCTTAGAACCACTGTTCCGGTACTGATCAATCGTGGTAATAAGCGAGGCATTAACAGTAACATCTTGCACAACTTTGCTGGCATGCACTCTCCAGTCATAGAAAGGCTCACCATTAAACAGAATCGTATTACCTAAATGAAATCGTAAAGTATAGTCCGTAGATTCCCGTCCTATGGACATTTGCGCATATCTGCCCTCAACATTAGAGGCAAGCCCCAAAGTAAACGCGCCAATACTACCCGCAATAAATAACTCATTGAATGTCAGAGAATCATCAATCGTTTGATTATAGGTTTTAAGTCCAACGTTATAGCCAAACATACCATAGCGCCGGGTAAGACCCGCATAGGCATCAATATCAGTTAATTTTTTCTGTTTTAATCGCGGCGTGTTAATGAAAGCATTGGATGCTCCAAAATAAACACCGGTAGTTTTACTATAATATTCACCCGTAGTAGGTCTTAACCCTGGCTCTTTATTATCGTACATACGAAAAAAAGCGGCACTTCCAGAAGCTCCCGTAAATAACGCATCTGCAACAGCTGCATGAAGATACAGAGATCCCAGCACGAAACACAACGGAAGACACAGCGAATAAATGGCCAGATTACGATAAATCATTAAATAACATTTATATTTTAACTATAACTGCTTGGTTATCGGATAGAAAGCGGGGGATTTTAGGCCTTTTTTCAAAAAACTCAAGCAACTACACATAAAAAAGCCTAAATGACATTAGAAAATTGAAATGATGCATTGATAGAAAACATAAAACGAGAGATCAGGTTCAGTGGCATCTCTAGCGTTGACAATTATTACAATAGAAAGTATTTCGCTGAGAAATGATACGACTAAGAATAGCTTTTCCACACTTAGGGCAAGGCTTGTCTTTTTTCCCATACACTTGTAATTTTAGCGCAAAATAACCCGGCGAGCCGTCACTCCTGGTAAAATCTTTTAACGTAGTACCACCTTGTTGAATGGCCTCGAGTAACACCCGTTTCGCATTCTTGACGAGATAACCATAACGCCCTAAGGAAATTTTATGCACCCTGCATAAGGGGTGTATGCCAGACCTAAACAAAGACTCACATGCGTATATATTACCGATCCCCACCACATTTTTTCCATCCATAATGAAATGCTTAATTGTAGATTTTTTATTCCGCGACAAACGATATAACAACGCTGCATTAAACGAATCGGTCAGTGGTTCAGGGCCTAAATGAGCCATTAATGGATGTTGTTCTGGTACTTGTGAAGTCCATAACACGCAACCAAAGCGGCGCGGATCATGAAATCGCAAATAAAACTTAGCAAACTCAAACTCGACATGGTCGTGTTTTTTGCGTGATTCAGCCTTAAGGCTCAGCCTAAGACTCCCTGACATTCCAAGATGTAAAATTAAGCTTCCGTGTAAAAACTGAATAAGAATATATTTTGCGCGGCGATATACTGAAATCACCTTCTGTTGATGCAGTAAATTATGCAGTCCCTGGGTAACTGGCCAGCGTAGACTTGCTTGATAAACGTTAACCTGACGAATTTTTTTTCCAACAATATGCTGCTCTATACCACGGCAGGTTGTCTCTACTTCTGGGAGTTCCGGCACATCAATCCTCGTTACCATCAATATTTTCTGAAAATTTAGGCCTATTGATTAAAGTCTGCTTACTAATATACCCATCCTCTTCCGCTAAAAAATAAGCGTAAAAAAAATCATTCACGCTATATATTGTTGCGCCAATGTTAATATAGCGATGCCGAGTAACAGGATTAATAGATCCAAAACTGATTTTTATATCATTAAAATACACCGAGATTCGAGGGTTATCCAATTCAAATTTTTTCAGCTGTTGTGGCTTAACTGAAAATTTCTTAAATACTTTTGCTTCTAGCAAGCTAAGCATTAGCGCTATTTTCTTTTGCTTCGCAAAATGCAGTATCGACTTTCCAGAAGAGCTATTTAGCAACACCCAGCCTTGCTCTTGCTTTAGAAATAACAAAGTATTTTCGCTTGCTCTGACAATTTCAATTTTTTTAATTTCACTTATTACTTGGGTTGTTAATAAGTGAATTGGGTTCGGCTGCTGGAACTCTTCTTCGCTATATATAGCAAAAAAAACAAGCAACACTAATACAAGACCGAGCACTACATTGGTCGATGTTAGCTTATGCATACTTATGCCTTTCTGCGCTTAAACCAAACCATCAAACCAACAAAAAGTAATAACACAGGAAGAATAAAAATAAACCCATAAGCTATTACTTTTTGCTCATTAACGCTTAGTTGTAAGCCAGCATCCAAGCGTATTCTCGCGGGAATAGCAATAAACTGATCTTCTTCGGTAAGCCAATTGATGATATTTAAACCCAAGTCCAAATTATCACCCTGCCCAAGATAAGCATTGGAAAGGAAATCTGAATCGCCGATAAGCACAATGCGCTGATTTTTTTCTGGCAAATCTACAAATTCTAAATCATCTATTTCTTCATCGACATCTTCATTCGCTGGCATCTCTACATCTAACCCGGTTAACACTGCTGCTCGGGTAAGCGCAAATCCCACTGAAAAAGGCCCCGCAATATCATTAGGATCTTGCTTGAGTTCACCTTCCCAGTCATCGGTCTCTAACCAGGTTCTAGGTAAAGTATCTAAAAAACTTTCGCCATCCCATTCATCGATACCACTAAACTCTATGCCTACTGCGATAGGAAACAACGCAATACTTTTCAGGTTTTGAGTAATTGGATGCAGAGGATATTCGGGAATTAATGCAAATCTTGGGTCACTAATACCCAGCAACTGAGTATTAGGGTCTACCACAATACCCGGTAAAAACTCGATGCCCAGTTGCTCTGCTAATAAATCTAAACCTTTAAGTGCTCCTGGTTCTGCCAGCCACAGTAAATTCCCTCCTTGTTCGACATAGTCTTGCACAATCAATAATTCCCCAGGCAAAAATTCTTTTTGTGGGTCAGCGATAACCAACGCTGCTGTATCAGTTGGTATTTGCAAACTATCAGCGAGATTTAAAGAATGGGTAATTAAACCCCTGTCCTTAAGGTGTTCAGTAAAAGTAGATAAATCGTAGTTTGAATGACTGAGAGCGCTGCGTTCATTGTGCCCCTGTAGAAATACAATACGCTGATTATTTTTACGCACTAATTTTTGAATCGTATTGGTAATTGTTTCTTCGTCGAGAGATTGCACAAACTCTTTTCTGCCCGCTATTTCAATCAATAATTCTCCATCACGGCTAATGCCTAATTCACGAACTATTTTAGGCTCAGTAACAGGATCGACAAACAAGTTTTGAATATTTTTCTTTTGATTTTTGTAGAGTGATATCAGGTATTTTATTTCTTGTCGCAGCTCAGTATTCTCATCTGTAACAAAAGCAGTAAATAAAATCGGGGACTCAATAGTCTTAAGTAATGAGATTGTTGCAACTGATGCGGTATTGCGTTTATTGTTCGTCCAATCAGATACAATTTCAAATTGTGTACTAAACCACGCAAGCATGAAAACGACACTCATAAATAGAACAATAAATAGCATGCTTTGATAGCGTATATAGCGTTTTACATTAGAATTTATGCGCATTAGTGTTGAATTCTATACGCATTTAATCGCTGAATACTCAACACGATAAATGTAACAATAAGCAAAAAATAATACACCGCATCACTACTCCTAAATACGCCATTTAAAAAAGCTTGGTAATGATCAAAAATCGAGATATAACTAAGTACTAGCTGGTACTTTTCATCCAATGCGCCCTCAGTCCAATCGGCCACCCATAAACCAAGCAAGATTCCGAAAGTAGTCACCGCGGCCACGCTTGGGTAAGAGGTTAAACTGGACATATAGAGTCCAATTGCCGCAAAACTACTTAACAATAAAGCCAAACCAAGCAACCCTGATAAAACCATTCCCCAATCTAATTCGGCACCTATTAATAATGCCAACGGCATAAGCATAATCATACTTAGCAACACTGCAATAAAACCAAGTAAACCAAAATATTTTCCCAGTATAATTTCAGTCATCGAAATAGGCGCACTAAATAATAGACAAAGCGTTTTGTTCCGAAACTCTTCACTCAATAAGCGCATCGTTAGTAACGGAATGACTAATAAAAGAATAATGGCGACATTGTTAAAAGTGTGAAAAACAATGACCTCAGTAACCCCCAGGCTATCACTAAATACCCCCTGACCGGGTTGAAATTGGATATAAAAATTGACTTGATTAATAAATAAGTAAGCCGCAATAAATTGCACGATAGCGAGTATTGACCACCCTAGAGGAGAGATAAATAAACTCTTAAATTCTTTGCAGGCTAAATGTAGGATTACCATATAAAACCTCAACAGCCCTAAGGGGTGTTCTCAATTGATATGATCGTTCATGGTGATATCAACAAAAATATCTTCAAGTGATAAACGCCCTGGTATAAGCTCAATAAGTCCCCAATCACGATTAACCGAAGTTTTCACTAATTGCTCAGCCGGACTATCTCCAGGGTGATGATGTAAACCAAATACACCGCTACTTATCTCTTGAACTTGCTCTACAAAATCCAGTGCATTTAATTGCTCAATGGTCGGAGGATGCACGAAGGCAACACGCAGTGTAGACAATTTCATACGTTGGTGTAATCCACCGATACTGTCGCTCAATACTATTTTTCCCTTATTGATGATTTGTACGTTATCACAAATTGTTTGTACTTCAGGCAGAATATGGGTAGAAAGAATAACACTATGATCATCGCGTAATTCACTAATCAGTTTACGGATTTCTCGAATTTGCAAGGGATCCAAACCAACGGTAGGCTCATCCAAAATAACCACAGTTGGTGAATGCAAAATTGCTTGTGCAATGCCTACACGTTGTTGAAACCCCTTTGACAGATTTGTAATCAGACGCTTGCCAACTTGAATCAATCCACAACGTTCTTTTGCCGCATCAATCATCGCCTTATAGTGCGCCTTATTAACTCTATTTATTTTTGCGCAAAACAGGAGAAATTCATCTACCGTAAAATCAGAATATAGCGGTGGCTGTTCTGGAAGATAGCCTAGCTCGGCTTTTGCAGCTTTAGGCGCATCAAAAATATCAATACCATTAATGAGAATCCTACCCTCTGTTGGTGTGAGATTCCCGGTAATCATATTCATCGTTGTGGATTTCCCAGCACCATTTGGGCCTAAAAAACCAAGCACCTCGCCGCGTTTTACCGTGAAACTAATATTATCTACGGCAATATGCTCACCATAAAAACGCGACACATTTTCCAAAACAACTAAAGCTTCATTTGTCATAATGCGTATCAGTTTAGCCTAAAACCAGAATCATTATTATAAAATATTGAATCATTTCACTTTGTTATGAAAATGTCACCGCATATGAAATAAGACCTTTGGCGGGCTATAATATTCACCAATTTTACGGTTTAGTATAATACATACGGTCTGCCTAAATTGATTCCCATTGCCGCGCTAACGCTAAGGAGTAAACAAAATTGAGTATTCTGGGTATAGATACCGGCGGAACTTTTACTGATTTTGTATTATACAGCGATCACAAACTGATCATACACAAGGTTTTATCGACACCAGACTCACCAGAGCAAGCCATTTTGCAAGGTATTTCTGAGTTAGCAATCGACCTGGAGAGCATTGACATCATTCATGGTTCGACCGTGGCAACCAACGCGGTACTGGAAAAAAAAGGGGTGCGAACGGTGTTTGTGACCAATCACGGACTCGCTGATCTACTCACCATTGGGCGCCAGGCGCGTAAAGAATTATTTAATTTACAAGCCAAGCCGCAAGCTCCACCGGTACCCAAACCTTTATGCTTAGAAACGGGTGGACGCATAGCGGCAAATGGCAGCGTAGTATCTGAATTAACCAACAATGATATCGCCTTGCTCACCCAAAAAATCGACGCAATAAAGCCAGACTCCGTCGCAATTTGCTTGCTATTTTCTTTTCTCGATGATCGATATGAAAAAAAATTACATGCTGCCCTCTGTAAGCAGTATTTTGTTTCCATATCATCCGCTGTATTACCTGAAATAAATGAATACGAACGTGGCATCACCACCTGGTTAAATGCCTACGTAAGTCCTCTTGTAAAAGGCTATTTAACCCGATTAAAACAGAATATTCAGCCAGCCAGAGTTACCATAATGCAGAGCTCTGGCGGAACAATATCTGCGGAGAATGCCGGCAACAGCGGAGTCAATCTATTATTATCCGGCCCCGCAGGCGGCTTAAACGCAGCCAAATATATTGCTGAAATTACCGGAAGAAAAAAAATCCTAAGCTTCGACATGGGTGGCACATCAACCGATGTGGCATTAATTGATGACGAAATAGCCTTAACTAATGAAGGTGTAATCGCGGGCTATCCTGTGGGGGTTCCAATGGTGGATATGCACACAATTGGGGCCGGCGGTGGATCAATTGTAGCCATCGATGGCGGCGGCATGTTACAAGTCGGCCCCCAATCTGCGGGGGCTTTTCCCGGGCCAGTTTGTTATGCCAGAGGAGGCCTGTTACCCACGGTAACCGATGCAAACTTGGTCTTAGGTCGACTGCAAGCTGACGCTTTTTTAGGCGGACGAATGTCGCTAAACCTTGAACTCTCCATTAAAGCCCTAGAACCTATCGCTAAAAAATTGGATTTAACCGTCGATGAAATCGCACATGGAATCATTGATATCGCAAATGAGCATATGGCCCAGGCTCTACGTGTTATTTCAGTGCAGCGCGGGATTGATCCTCGGGGTTTTGTATTAATGTCATTTGGCGGCGCGGGTGGTCTACACGTTTGTGCTTTAGCCGACCGACTCGGACTCACGAAGGCCATCGTTCCCATTCATAGCGGCGTATTGTCAGCCATGGGTATGTTAGTCGCGAAACGCAGCCGAAACGTATCAATAACAAAAATAGCGTTAATGAAGTCTATTTCCATCGATGTCTTGGCCAAACATTTCACCGAACTTACAAGCCAAGGAATTAATGCATTGACTGATGAGGGTATCAAACAAGCAGAGATTATAATTCAACGTTCTTTGGATCTACGATATCTCGGCCAAGCATACACATTAAATATAAAATGGCTTAATATCGAAAAAAGTATTGCTACATTTCATGCAACGCATAAGGCTAGATTTGGTCATACATTAGAAGAGGAAGTCGAGCTAGTGAATATTCGGGTTAAACTAAGCGGGCCCCAACCCGAGTTCACCTTGTTACCGTCTGATGTTCACGCAATTGCTACGCCGGAACTAAAACGAAAAGCAACACACTTAGGAACAAGTATCGTCGCAAAAAACACCTTATTAAACGCTCAACGTTATACCGGCCCATTGATAATTACTGAAGAAACATCAACAACTTACCTTAGCTCCGAATGGTCATGCACTATTGACAAGGTGGGTAACTTACTGTTATTCCGAGATTAACACTGAAAAATTTGCTAAATTGTCCGAAATATAGACTAGGGTCTGTTGACGTTTCATCTTCACCACTGTTGCGCCTTGTAGGGCGAAAAAAGTGGCTCCAGCAGTGGTGAAAATGAAACGTCAACAGACCCTAGTACACCAACCTTTGAAGAAGTAAAAATACACCGTGAAAAAGAAATATTATCTGCTTATTGTATTGTCATTATCATTGATCGCGTGTACCGATGGTATATTGTTTGGGAGTGCCAACGTCAACAACCTGACATCTTCGATCACGATAGAAAGCAATGCTTTTGCCGTCGTAATACGCGATGGATCTGATCCCGAATGGAACGCACTCGTGACTGACAATAATGCCTTCGATCCCAGAACACTTTCATACATCGTCAAAGATCCGCGCAGAAGAATAACCATTGGAATTTTATGCCCATCAATACGTGAAACCCAGCCTCATCGGGTACATTTTTTTTATGCCTTAGTTATAGAGATTCGTGAATTCAAATACTCCTGCTTAAGAGACATTAATAATACTGAGCGAGAAAATGCCTGGGGCAAAGTCTCAGGTATCGATACCGCTGCAGGTGAACTCGCTTATATTACCGTTGCAACAGACAATAGTGTTCAGGCCTATGAAGCGTACGCTACCACACGCCCGATTGATTCGGGTGATATTCTTGCGTACCAAGGTATAACCAGCAAACAAGAAGAATTACAACTGACAAAATTTTTTCGCAATAGCCTCCTCTCTAGTGCCGCAAAAAGCGACAGCTCTCGCCAAGACATTAATTTCGAGTGTGCTAGCCCACCCACTGATAGCTGCCTTGTTAGCAGCGCAGTCATATCTGACCGGGTAAACGTTACGATAAAAAACCCACCTCTAGGCGCTAACTGGACATCCAAAGCTGGATTTTACAGTAAACTCAAAACTTATATGTTGCTCGCAGCGGAAACAAATGCCACTTCGTTTACTTATCAGGGCTTACCACAATTTGTGGTCGAGGATAAATCAAAAACGTTTGTGAGCATTGGCGAAGAAGGTCATGAAGTTATAACCCAAACAGTCGATGAAAATAAATTAGTGACTTCCCAAGTTGTGGCGCTAAACTCAATCGCCACCGATGTTACGCAAAGTATACCAACGGTACCCAGTTCCATTGCTAGCGTCGCATTAAAAACAAATGGGAAAATATCTGATATTAATATCACTTGGCCAAGTTACAGCGATAGCGCATTGGGTGACGCAAGCTTATTTCGTTGGAAGTTAAGCGGTACCCCGGGTACATGGAAAAACAAAAAGGATACGGATCCTAATATTAAGAAAATCGAGTGGTCAGTTGCCGTATCGGCAAACTGGTTTGCTGCCAATGAAACAAACACGCTTGATTTAGTAGCACCAAAAAATATGAGTGGCTGGCGTGACGACTTAGCTTTTGATGCCAATAAACCCGTAAATTGGGAATTGAGCTATCTCGCCGGACACAAAAAAATCGAAGAGTTATTAGAGTATATTGACAGGCGTATTTTTTTAGATGGTTTAACTTATAGCCAAGCTATTCAACGCGCAACCGCTAATCCCTAGGGCTAGTACAACAGCATCATTGCACTGTCCCAAGAACATCCATTGACTAGGGAATGGCGCAAAAAGGATTTTTAACATAATAGAAATTTTTGCTTTTTCACTCGTTGGAGTTTGTGCTGGAGTCGTTGCGGGGTTACTCGGATTAGGCGGGGGAATTGTGACCATCCCTTTTTTCTTATCCTTGTTTCCACTCTTTGGCATACCACCAGAAGATGTAATACATGTTTCTATCGCTACCGCGCTGTGTATTATTATTCCAACTTCCATTTCCTCTGCATTTGCACATCATAAAAAAAATACCGTCAATTGGCACTGGGTTGCCAAACTTACACCTGGACTTTGTCTGGGCAGCATCACTGGAGCATTATTTGTTAACTCCGCCACGAAGCAATTATTGCTGAGTATATTTGCTATTTTCCTGATCATCGTTGGAATAAATTTGCTGATAAATCGATTACCAGCCGTGCGCGACAAATCCAGCACCATGACTGATATTATCACTGCCTTTTTTATTGGCGCTACATCATCAGGTTTAGGTGTCGGAGGAGGAACGCTTAACGTGCCATATCTCATTCGCTCAGGGGTCAATATCAAGCAAGCGATCGGAACATCGGCTGCCTGTGGCCTACCCATAGCCAGCGCAGCGATCATTACTTTTTATGCCATCAATATGGCAAACGATAACAGCCCACGTGCATATATATACTGGGTCGCAGTTTTAGGTGTTGCCTGGACCAGTGTTATTTTTGCTCCGCAAGGGGCAAAATTTGCGCATAAATTTCCCGCAAATATCCTACGAAAAATGTTTGCATCCCTGCTATTTGTCGTGGCTTTAAAATTGCTCTATGAAATATTATTAAATTGAGAGCGTCCCCTAATTACATCGTCAAAATAACCTTAACGATGTGCTCAGCATGCTAATGTTAGAAAATACACGTTATTGCGCTATAATGCGGCGAGTTAAGCCAAGAACAATCGTTTGGATCACGAAAGTTCACTAGGTGCATCAATACCTTATATGTCTTTTTCATGCCCAACGACGGTTTCTAACTTAGACTATAAATTAGTGGATATGTGTATTTTTTAACGCCCTGTTTAACAAATACTCACGAGCTGTTGGGTTATTTTTTACAACCTCAGCAGTCAAAAAAATAATAACAAAACATATAAATGCTTAAAATAAAGCACCGTTCTATAACTGCCGATATTCCACCACCATCTTTAAATGGATTATTGGCGAGTTTTCTAAGAACGTAAAATATACCCATAGCGTTTGGGGTATAGCACCACATCAACAAAAAATGCTCTACAAGGAGAAGTAATGAAGCGCGTACTTAACGCTGTATTGGGGTGGCTAATCTTCGTATCAGTAACACCTATACACGCGGAAAACCAATATGTAACCGATGTACTCTACGTGTCAATTAGGGAAGGAGAGGGCGATGAATATCCTACGCTCCGGGTGATAAAAAGTGGAGTAAAACTGGAAATCTTGCGCAAGGGCGAAGATAAATATTTTTTTGTGCGTACAGAAGATGGATTAGAAGGATGGATACCTCATCGGTTTTTAATTGAAGAACCCATTAACGCAATCAAGCTGGAAAATGCACTTGCTCAGATCGACAAAGCACAACCGGAAAATAAAGCATTAAGAGAAAACCTCGCTGCATTACGCAGCAAACTTAAGGCAACTGAACAAGAACGCAAAAAATTACAAGCGGTTAATAGTCGGCTTGCTAAGGAAAAGAAAAACTTTGCTAAAATTGCTGAAAAACCGCTGCAATTGCAAAAGGAAAACGAAACTCTTAGAACTGAAAACGCGACTATATCTAGTGAACTTAATCAACTGAGACTTGAAAGTGAAAGCCTTGAATCAGACGGTCAAAGAAATTGGTTTTTAACCGGTGCAAGCGTCATTATATTAGGGATCTTAATCGGACTCGTGTTACCTAAGTTAAGAGGGAAAAACTCAAATAGTTGGGCATAGTCCTGAGTAACCACTGGCACATCAACCACATGATGTAAGGCTTATTAGTTGGCGGCTTAGTTGCCTGTCTCAGCATCGGGGGAAGGCGCATCTTGCCACCAAACGTACATAGGAACGCTGAACCCGATAATATCATGTGGCGAGATACATTGGATAATACGCTTATCGAGAAACTATTTAGATGATGGAAACGACGCATAGCTTTGATCATTACGCCGTCATGGGGTGCCCAATATCCCATAGTCGATCACCCAGCATTCATCAGCAATTTGCTGAGCAAACAAAACAAAAAATTGTTTATACCGCTATCCTTGTCGAACCGGGTGATTTTACAAATGCGGTTGCCACCTTTCAATCTCAGGGCGGCAGAGGTTTAAACATAACAATACCTTTTAAAGAGGAAGCCTGGTCTCTGGTTAACCACAGAAGCACACGCGCTGAAAAGGCCGGTGCAGTCAATACGATTACGCTACGCCAAGATGGCTCCCTACACGGCGACAATACCGATGGCATCGGCCTCGTTAACGATATCACTGGAAACCAATCCTTCTTGCTCAAAGACAAGAAGGTGTTAATTTTAGGTGCAGGTGGGGCTGTCAGAGGCGTATTGCAGCCCATTCTTAGCACAAAACCTGCGCAAATTGTTATCGCAAATCGCAGCCCCGAAAAAGCCCATAAGCTTGCCAAGCAAACTGTCAATATTGCGGACAATTGTCCTGTTCTTGGAGTGGGGTTTCATGCCATCCCGCGCCAAGTATTCGACGTAGTCATCAACGGGACTGCAACCAGTCTAACAGGCCAGCTTCCTGACATTAGACCCGAGCTGCTAAATAACGCTTTTTGCTATGACATGATGTATGGAAAAGAACCGACTGCATTTATGCAATGGTGTAACAACAACAACGCGGCCGCCGTCAGCGATGGGCTTGGAATGCTTATTGAGCAGGCAGCAGAAGCATTTTATATTTGGCGAAACATCCGCCCCATGACACAACCCGTTATCAATACAATTAGATCAACTATTTAAACTACGCCCACCATCGACCGTCAATATCTGACCGGTCACATACTCGGCATCTTCAGCCAGGTATAACACCGCTTTTGCGATGTCTAATGGATCGCCCTTTCTTTTTAATGCAGTGCGCGAAATAATCTCAGACTTAACACTCGCTGCAATATCTTCTGGCCACATAATTGCCCCTGGAGCAACGGCATTCACCCGAATATTTTTACCGAATTCACGGGCAAGGGATTTAGTCAGCATCACCAAACCTGCTTTTGCCACACAATAAACCGTATGATTTTTGAGTGGTCGCTCAGCATGAATATCTACAATATTAATAATGCATCCATGATTTTTAGCGAGTAATGTTTGAGCCGCCTGCGCAAGGAAAAAAGGTGCTTTTAAGTTGCTTGCAAACAAGTCATCCCACTGTGACTCATCAACCGACCCAATCGGTGTAGGATAAAAACTCGAAGCATTATTTATCAGAAGATCTAAACTCCCCCATTTGGCGGAGACTTGGTTTACAATACCTGGTAAAGCTTTAATATCTGATAAATCTGCTTGCAGCAACATAACAGAATGTGACCTGAGGCGGTTCAAGCGTTCAGCAGTGGACTGCGCAGCAGCGTCTGAATTGCGATAGTGCAGTACAATATTCATTCCCCGAGAGTGTAATAAATCAACAATAGCCGCACCGACCCGATGGGCTGCACCCGTGATTAATGCGACTTTAGGTGGTGCTGAATGTTGGTCTTTCATCTGAAAGCCTCCCAAAAAAATTTATTTCTAATAAATAAGGACTTACCATAATATGTTTAAGTGTACTCTAAAGCGTGCCGAAATATGAGTATGTTTTACCGAGAAAAAATCGAAAATCTACCAAAACCCAATAAAACAGAACTCGCACAACAGGCAATACTTCTTCAGCATATTCAACATGCTATAGAAAAAGCCGGTGGAAAAATCTGTTTCGCGCGTTATATGGAAATGGCTTTATACGAAACCAAACTGGGTTACTATGTTTCTGGGCAACGAATTTTTGGCAAAGAAGGAGATTTTGTTACCGCGCCTGAACTCACCCCCTTATTCTCACAATGTTTAGCCCGCCAATGTGCGCAAATTATGCACGAACTCGACACATCAATCATTCTCGAGTTTGGTGCTGGCTCGGGCATTATGGCTTTGGAAATTCTGCGCTACCTCGACGAAATAGACTGTCTGCCGGATGAATATCGAATCATGGAGATTAGCCCCGTATTGCGGCAACGCCAACACCAGCTCATTAGTGAAAAGTTACCTCATTTGCAAGACCGCGTAAAATGGCTGTCCACGCTACCCGAGGAAAAATTTTGCGGCGTCATCTTAGCCAATGAAATTCTGGATGCGATGCCGGTCAAGCGGATCCGGGTTTTTGCCGATGGCAGCGCACAAGAAATCTATATTGGAATGAAAAAAGGTGAGCTTTACCCTATTCTCGGAGCATTGTCAGACCCACGTTTACCCAAAATAGCTGACCGCATCAGAAAATGTCTCGGTGAGCAAATGCCTGAATACTTTGATACTGAAGTCAATTTACACGCAGAAGGCTGGTTAGCTGGCCTGGATCAAGTACTCGACAAAGGACTTGTATTATTAATCGATTATGGCTATCCACGTTACGAATTTTTCCAACCTATCCGCTATCAAGGCACATTGATGTGCCATTATAAACATCATGCACACGCCGACCCATTACTGTTCACCGGCCTACAGGATTTGACGGCGTCCGTTGAATTCACCGAAATTGCAGAATTTTCAGCGGCGGCTGGATTTGAGGTTGCAGGTTTTATCACCCAGGCCTTGTTTCTCATTGGCTGTGGTATCGATGAATTGATTCAAACCCTGGATATCGAAGATACAAAAACCTTTCTCGCCACTACACAACCCGTTAAACAACTGTTAATGCCCGATCAAATGGGAGAACTGTTTAAAGTGCTCGCGCTTACTAAGGAGATTGACACCCCATTAATTGGGTATCGAGCAGGCGACCATCGTGGACGACTTTAAGTGAGAAGATGTAAAACATTGATTTTTATAGCATAGAGAAAAAACTCATGACATGCTTTATTCACCAAGAAAGCATAAACTTTTAATTACTTTCTGCCGATAATGGCATTAGAACCTGAGCTCGACGGGTTTACTTAATTAATATTTTTTTATTATAGAAATTTTGGGATGAAAAAAAAACTAGTACCTCTTTCTCGAACGGTGGTGAAAGCTGGTGAGCCTTTGCTTTATCCAGTATTCCGCAATGACGGAACTTTGCTCGCCAGCAAAGGCCTGGTGCTTACGCATTCCCAAACCGCAACAATACTCGAAGAAGAACTCTACACGCATGCCTATGAGCTTACATCTGCGGTAGTGCAAACACAGCCCCGCGAAGATTTTATAGAAACCCACAAGCTTGCCTCGCCTTTTTTGCGCATGCGACAAGCCGAGGAGATGCTCCAAGAAATATATATAAAACCGAATCATCCGACGAATATGTCTAAGCTATTAACAATTATTGGAAGAATTCAAATGATTTGCCAGCAAGCTGCAGATGCTGCAATTGCCAAAATTTTTATCGAAAACATCGATAATTATGCGGTTCAACACGCACTACATACCGCTATACTTTGCAACCTCACTGCCGAATATTTGAGATGGGACAAAGAGGACATCAAAAATTTAATTGGCGCAGCAATTACCATGAACTTTTCATTAGGCATGAAACAAAACGATTATCATCAACAATCTGAACCTCTAACACCCGAACAAAAGCTGGAAATCGCCAACCATCCGGGGGAAAGTTTAAAAGCACTAAAGGCCGTCGGCATTCAGCAAAAAAAATGGTTAGAGTTTGTAGAGAAGCACCATGAAAGCATTGATGGCACCGGTTATCCCAACAAGTTAACCAGCAAGGACATCCCTCTTGGTGCGTCGATGCTCAAACTTGCAGATGTGTATTGCGCAAAAATTACTGGGAGAACTTATCGTTCCCCAATCATTCCTAGCGTTGCTGCAAGAGATATTTTTATGGAGAAAACAAATGACGGTACCAGCAGTTTAATCCAAATATTTGTCAAAATTGTTGGTCTATACCCACCCGGTTGCTTAGTTAAATTAACCAGCAATGAAATTGGCATAGTCACTCGGCGTGGCGCGCGTGTTGATACTCCCGTAGTACGCGCTATTTTCACCGCTAACGGCGCGCAAATTGCCACTCCTCTGCTACGCAATACTGAGCAAAAGGCTTATATAGTAAAAGAAATAGTGGAAATGGGTTACATTCGCCCCGACTTAGACCTAGAAAGATTCTGGACGTAATTCTCAGTTAAAGCAAACTCAACTGTGCATCACTTGCTGTGCTTTGATCGCTAAACTCTACGCCTAAACCCAATAATCTCACTGGTTTATTACGCATTCGATAACGCGCACGAAACAAATGCTCAAAAATAATTGGCTCCAAGGAATTAAATTTTAGTTGGGCTGTCGTCAATGAAAAATCATGGTATTTAATTTTAATAAAAAGTGACTTAATGCTACGTCGCTCTGTCGCGTTAATTTCTGTTAATCGACGTACTAGCCGTGTATACAAATATTCAATCAACTCTATACACTCAGCTTCATTTTTTAAATCTATCCTAAAGGTCTCTTCAACACTTAAAGACTTTCGACAACGCTTAGTGGTAACTTCTCTTGCATCGATGCCACGGCATAGCTGATAAAGAGTTGCGCCAAAACGACCAAATTTTTCGCACAAATAAGTCATAGAAAGTAGCTGCAAATCGGCACAAGTCGCTAAATGTAATTCGGTCATTTTTTTAGCGGTTACTTTACCAACACCAAAAATTTTGTGCACGGGTAGTTTTTTTACAAATTGATCCACATCATCTGGAGTCAATACGAATAATCCATTAGGTTTGTTCCAGTCGCTTGCCGTCTTTGCCAAAAATTTATTAGGCGCAACGCCTGCTGAAGCGGTTAGTTGAGTTTTTTCCTTAATTTCAATACAGATATCCCTAGCGATGAGGGTCGCTGAGCCATTTCTCAATTTAGAATCAGAAACATCCAAAAAAGCTTCGTCTAACGACACGGGTTCGATCTTGCTTGTTACTGTGCGCAGTATAGAAATAATTGCTTCAGAGACACGTAGGTATTTCTGCATATCAACCGGTAATACGATCAACGAAGGACAAAGCCTTAATGCATGCGCAGTAGGCATCGCAAAGCGCACTCCATACTGTCTTGCAATATAATTACAAGTACATAACACACCTCGATGTTCGGCGCTTCCTCCAACCGCAACTGGCAAGTTTTGCAAACTGACATTATCACGTATTTCAATGGCTGCGTAAAAACAGTCCATATCAATATGAATGATTTTACGTTGCATGAACTTAGTCTATTTTATGATCCAAGACTAACTTAAGCCCATATGCTGGTTTTTAAGATCAACATAATGTTTGGAAGAAAATGTGAAATAAGCAATTTCTTTGTCCGTGAGAGGACGAATTTTTTTCGCCGGGCTACCAATCCATAGATAACCACTTTCAATAATTTTCCCCGGTCCTACAATACTGCCCGCTGCGACCATCGCGTGGTGTTGAATCACCGCACCGTCTAAAATGATCGCTCCCATACCAATCAGTGATTCATCCTCAACGGTACAAGCATGTAAAATCGCATTATGCCCAACCGTTACATCTGAACCTATGGTCAAGGCGTGACCACCAGGATTAAATTGATTGTCTGCGGTAACGTGTAACACCGACCCATCCTGAATATTGCTACGTTTGCCGATACTTATTTTTTGTACATCACCACGCACAGTTACCATTGGCCAAATAGAGGAATCTTCTCCAATGCTAACATCACCAATAACAACACATTTTTCATCGATATATACACTGGGTTCTATGCTTGGATGGATGGATTGAAATTTTCGAATTGTCATTATGTGTTTCCTAATTACATACTCGCAAGAGTCACTTGAATGTTGGGGAAAATCTTAGGGCCTGTTAACACTAATTGCCTTCAACGCATGGTAACAAACTCCTCTGCGCTGGTCGGGTGAATAGCAATTGTGTCATCAAAATCCCGTTTTGTAGCCCCCAGTTTAATCGCCACTGCAAAACCTTGTAACATCTCATCCGCACCCATTCCCACGACATGTAAACCAATAATTTTTTCAGTGGGGCCTAGGGTGATCAATTTCATAGCAGTGACCTGAGGATAATCCATCATCGCATAAAACATGGGGGTAAAACGTGTTTGATAGACTTTGATTGCCCGTCCATGTTGCTCCCTCGCCGCGTCTTCAGTGAGACCTATCGTGCCGATTGGTGGATGACTGAAGACCACAGAGGCAATATTATTATAGTCTACTTTACGCTCGACCTGGTTATTAAATAAACGTTCCCCTAGGCGCCTGCCTGCCGCAATTGCGACGGGTGTCAATGCCACCCTCCCAGTCACATCGCCTATCGCGTAAACACCCTTAACATTCGTATTCTCAAACTCATCAACCACGATAACACCATCATCTCTGGTCTGAATATCTGTATTACTTAGCTGTAACTCGGTAGTACGCGGTCGCCGCCCGGTGGCCCAAATTACTTGATCAAAGCCCTCAATTTTAAAGCCATCTTGGCTCACTACATTGAGCTTATCCTGCTCGCTTTTAACCACGCCTTGCAGCTGAATAGAAGACAATATATTAATCCCTGCATTAATCATTTCCTCCATCAGCGTTTCTCGCAGCATAGGGTCAAATCGTGAAAGCAAGTGTTGCTTCCGGAGTAACAGCGTCACTTCGCTACCCAGCAAATTCAACAGACCCGCTAATTCCACCGCAATATAGCCTGCACCCACTATTGCCACTTTTGCAGGTTGTTTGTCCAGCGCGAAAAAACCATCCGAGCTAATCCCCAATTCAGCCCCTGGAATATCAGGAATAAGCGGAGTGCCGCCGACCCCAATAACAATATGCTCCGCGCTAAATTGTTCTCCGTCCACATCTAATGTATTGTTACTCATAAACCTGGCTTCACCCTTAATGAGGTCAATATTAGAATCTTGTAAAAAACCCCGATACCACTTATTAATTCCACTAATATATTTTTCACGTCGCACAACCAACTGTGACCAATCAAAGTCTTTAAACGCCACCTCAAAACCATAGCCCTTACTATGCTTAATAATCTGTCTAATTTCGGATGCATACCACATTATTTTTTTGGGCACACAGCCCCGATTAACACACGTGCCCCCGACTTGATCAAATTCAATCACGGCACACTTTTTTCCGTATAACACTGCCTTTTCCACTACGGATAAACCCCCACTTCCTGCGCCAATTGCAATCAAATCATAATGTCTCATTTGCTCTTAATCCTTTCAAAAAACATAAAATTCACGATTATTTTCTCTTAGTTTGCTACAGTGGAGGAGAATTCCAGTTTAATCAATATAACGACAGTCCACAAAAAAACTAGCTTACTTTAGGTAAATTTAATGACATCAAACCCCTTGCTCGAAACCCAAGACTTACCATTATTTTCAAGAATCGAAGCACAGCACGTCGAACCCGCCATTGATTTTGTGCTGCAAGAAAGCCGTGACCAAGTCAATCAGCTCCTTGAGGCAAACACGCATTATACGTGGGAGAATCTCATCGAGCCATTAGAGTTAATAGAAGAAAGAATCAGTCGGGTTTGGTCACCCGTAGGACATATGAATTCCGTGGTCAATACTGAAGATTTACGCACTGCTTATAATGCGTGCCTACCTAAACTCAGTGTTTATGCGACTGAAATGGGGCAAAACGAGAAGCTCTTTCGCGCATTCATAGCGCTTGAAAGCAGTACAGCATATACGCTGTTCGACCACGCACAAAAGAAAATCATCCAAAATGCGATTCGGGACTTTCGTTTATCTGGGGTCGAATTGCCTGCTGACAAAAAAAACCGTTACAAAGATATTATGCAAGAACTCGCCAGTTTAACGAGCAAGTTTGATGAAAACTTACTCGATGCAACACATGCGTGGACCCAACTCATCACCGACAAAAAAGAATTATCGGGATTGCCCACTTCTGCATTAAATCTAGCGCAACAAACCGCGGAGCAAAAAGACCAACAAGGCTGGCTATTCTCTTTGGAGTTTCCTTCGTATTATCCAGTGATGTGTTATGCCGACAACAGAGAGCTACGCGCAAAAATATACAAGGCCTATGTCACCCGCGCCTCAGATGTTGGCCCAGGGCAAGGTAAATGGGATAACACCGAAAATATGGAAAAAATCTTAGCATTGAGACACGAAACGGCTCAATTATTGGGCTTTGAAAACTATGCTATTAAATCATTAGCCACCAAAATGGCGAATAGTGTAGAGCAAGTCCTCAGCTTTTTAAGCGATCTCGCAGAGAAATCCCTGACAATGGCACGTATTGAACTTGCTGAACTCAAAACCTTTGCCTACAAAGAATATCAGGTAGAAGCATTAGAATCCTGGGATTTGCCCTATTTCAGCGAAAAACTGCGACAGCATAAATATGCCGTAACCCAAGAAGAGTTAAAGCCCTATTTCCCGGAGGATAGAGTACTTGAAGGGATGTTTTATGTCGTAAAAAATCTATACGGCTTAGCAATTACCGAGCAAAAAGACATTGATACATGGCATCCAGATGTACGCTTTTTTAACCTAAATGATCAAACAGGTGCGCTTCGTGGACGCTTTTACCTCGACTTATATGCGCGCGAAAACAAGCGCGGTGGCGCATGGATGGATGAATGCATTACGCATATGGAAATAGGCAACTTAGCCGCACAAAATAATATACAAACCCCCGTCGCGTTTTTAACCTGCAATTTTTCTCCAAAGATTGGCAATGACCCGGCACTATTTACCCACGATGAAGTATTAACATTATTTCATGAGTTTGGTCATGGTTTGCATCATATGCTGACGCAAGTGAAATACCCCAGTATTTCGGGCATCAGCGGGGTTCCGTGGGATGCGGTAGAATTGCCCAGCCAGTTTATGGAAAATTGGTGTTGGCAAAAAGCAGCTCTCGATAAAATTTCTGGGCACTATCAAACTAAACAGTCATTACCTGATGACTTATTTGGCAAAATGATTGCAGCAAAAAACTTTCAATCAGGTATGCAAATGCTGAGACAATTAGAATTTGCGATTTTTGATTTTCGCTTGCATGCCGAATATGACCCAACTCAAGGTGCAAAAATTTATCCGTTACTGGAACAAATTAGGGAACAAGTCTCCGTGATAAAACCGCCATCATTTAATCGCTTCCCACATAGCTTTGCGCATATCTTCGCAGGTGGTTATGCCGCAGGTTATTACAGCTATAAATGGGCAGAAGTACTTTCCGCAGATGCTTTTGCCAAATTTGAGAAAAACGGAATTTTTGACCGCCAAACCGGACTCGCATTTTTGACTTCAATCCTCGAACAAGGTGGCGCTAAGGAACCCATGGAGCTATTCATTGATTTTAGAGGAAGAGAGCCACAAATTGACGCATTATTGCGCCATAGCGGAATCTTGGGCACGGAAAAAGTAACCCGGTAAATTGCACTTATTTTTCAATAATCCGGCCAGAATATTGCTCTCAGTGAGGTGGTAAAACACATATGCACCATGCAAGAAATAACGCTAATGGATATTCGAAAACACACGGAGCAAGAGGATATTGCAAGCACTTATTGAACTCTCACAAGAATGCTGCATTCTTCTATAAAGTAAATTAAATCAGCAAACATGACACAGAAAACTCTTGAACAACTAACACTTGAACAACTATGGGCTTCCTCACAACTATCTGGCTCCAACGCGCCCTATGTTGAACAGCTTTATGAGGATTTTTTAGAGGATCCGCAAACGGTATCGGCAAACTGGCGAAATTTTTTTGAACGACTGCCCAAAATTAATGGTGCCCACAAAGATGTCTCGCACAGCCAGATAAAAGATGATTTTCGGAACCTGGGTTTTTCTGCATCATCTGGCATAGATGCAGCCTATGAAAAAAAACAAGTTCGTGTACTCCAACTGATAAATGCTTATCGATTTCGCGGTCACCTGCGGGCAAATACCAACCCACTCGTTGCCCCATCGTTTCAGAGCGCATCTTTTTTGCCTTCAGAATTAAGTCAACAAGACTTCGAAAGTTTATTTGATACGGGCTCTCTCGTCGGGACAGATAAAGCCAAACTAAAAGATATCATTCAAATTCTCGAAAAAACTTATTGCGGCAGCATTGGGGCAGAGTATATGCATATCCCTAATAATGTCGAGAAACGCTGGATCCAGCAAGCATTAGAGGCCGTAAAAGCTTCGCCAAAATATTCTAATAACGTTAAAAAACGTCTCTTTGAAAAACTCAATGCTGCCGAAGGCATGGAAAAATACCTGCATACAAAATATGTCGGGCAAAAACGATTTTCGCTCGAAGGCGCAGAAAGTTTTATTTGCATGCTCGATAATATTATTCAGCATAGTGGCCAACTAGGCGTAAAAGAAGTTGTTATTGGAATGGCTCATCGTGGGCGACTCAATGTATTAATTAATATTATGGGCAAAAAACCTTCCGAAATATTTTCGGAATTTGAGGGCACCGCAAACAATATTGCCAATCGCTCCGGTGACGTAAAATATCATCAGGGGTTTTCCAGTAACATTGATACGCCAAACGGAGGCGTGCATGTTGCTCTGGCGTTTAATCCAAGTCATTTGGAAATTGTTGGGCCGGTAGTAGAAGGCTCAGTTCGCGCACGCCAAGATCGCAGCGATGATCAGCAAGGCGATAAAACAATACCTATTATTGTCCATGGCGATGCCGCATTTGCTGGTCAAGGTGTGGTAATGGAGACCTTCAATATGTCGCAATCCAGAGGATATGCGACCAAGGGAACCGTGCATATCGTCATTAATAACCAAATCGGATTTACCACGAGCAATCAGCGAGATTCACGCTCAACTTATTACTGCACCGATGTTGCAAAAATGGTGAACGCACCGATTTTTCATGTTAATGGTGATGATCCCGAAGCGGTGCTTTTTGTCACTCAAGTCGCATTAGATTATCGCATGCATTTCCACAAAGATGTGGTTATTGATTTAGTTTGCTATCGCCGTCATGGCCATAATGAGGCCGACGAACCTTCCGTTACCCAACCATTAATGTATAGCCATATTCGAAAAATGCCGACGACTCGTGCTATTTATGCCAAACGATTAATTACTGAAGAGATCATAAGCAGTAACGATGAAAAAAACATAATGGCATCCTATAAGGAAAAAATCACCAGCGGGGAGAGCGTGATTGCCGATCAATTAAAAGGCGCGGGGAGCAAATACCTTTTTGCCAAAGCGTGGAAAAATTATCTGGCAAAAGAAATCCCTGAAAAGGTAGATACCAGCTTTCCAAAAAGTGAGTTTAAGTCACTGACTGAAGAATTAGATAAAACAGTAGCCAATAATAATTTGCATTTCAGTATACGCAAACTGCTCGATGCCCGACTCAAGATGGCGAATGGTGATATTCCTATAGACTGGGGGTTTGCCGAAACCATGGCTTATGCTTCGCTATTAAAAGAAGGCTTTAATGTCCGACTGAGTGGGCAAGACTGTGGACGCGGCACTTTTTTTCACCGGCATGCCATCATTCATGACCAAGTCACTGATGAAGCTTTAGTACCTTTGCGCCAATTCGCAAGCTCTAAAGCAGATTTTTTGGTCATAAACTCATTGCTGTCTGAGGAAGCAGTACTCGCTTTTGAATACGGATACGCATCAACTACTCCGGATACGCTCTGTATATGGGAGGCACAATTTGGAGATTTTGCGAATGGTGCACAAGTTGTTGTAGATCAGTTCATAAGTGCTGGCGAACAAAAGTGGGATCGCCTAGCAGGGCTGGTCATGATGTTGCCGCATGGTTATGAAGGTCAAGGGCCTGAGCATTCATCCGCACGGCCAGAGCGCTTTTTACAACTCTGCGCGCAAAATAATATGTTCGTTTGCATGCCTTCAAGCGCATCCCAAATTTTTCATTTACTGCGTCGACAAATGAAAATGCAATGCCGAAAACCCTTGATTATTATGACGCCAAAAAGCTTATTGCGGCATAAACTAGCAAGCAGCCCACTACACAAACTGGTTGCTGGAGGATTTAAAAATATTATTGGCGAAGTTGACTCAATCGATGAAAAATCAGTAACCAGAATCGTTTTTTGCAGTGGCAAGGTATTCTATGATCTGGTCGAAAAAAGACGCGCCGAGCAACGAGAAGATGTCGCGATTATTCGTATGGAACAATTATATCCTTTTCCCACCAATCAGCTAAAATTAGAAATTAACAAATATCCCAACGCAAAACAATTTATGTGGTGCCAAGAAGAACCTAAAAATCAAGGAACATGGTTTACTAGTCAACACCATGTCCGCTCTCTAGTTAGTGACAAGGGATACTTAGAATACGCAGGTAGACCATTTAGTGCAGCACCCGCCTGTGGACACATGTCCTTGCATCTTGAACAATTAGATAGTTTACTTAATGCGGCATTAGGACAAGGAAATTGAGCGATTATGAAAGGGTTGAAGCATGTCTATTGAAGTAAAAGTTCCTACATTTCCGGAATCAGTGACCGATGGCACGATCATTTGTTGGCATAAAAAAGACGGCGACATTGTTTTTGAGGATGAGATCATTGCCGAAATTGAAACCGATAAAGTCGTCTTTGAAGTTCCTGCACCCACGAGTGGCATCATTGGAAAAATTATTGAGGCTGAGGGAGAAATCGTTGCATCGAATCAACCTATCGCTAACATTGATAATTCTAAAGCAGCAAGAGCTAAAGCAGAAACAGCGGCGGCAGCCCTAGAGTCTACTCCAGAGAACCCAATCACCACAAGTCATACCCCGCAAGAAAAAAGCGCAATTCAGGCAATGCCGGCAGCAAAAAAATTAATGTCTGAGCAAGGTATACCTACTTCCACCATCGCCGGCAGCGGAAAAAGGGGACGAATTCTCAAAGAGGATGTTATTCGGCAGAGTAAAGCGACGTCTATAGGCTTACGTGAAGAAAAGCGTGTGCCCATGACGCGGTTGCGCAAACGTATTGCGGAACGTCTTGTTGATGCACAACACACCGCAGCCATATTAACCACGTTTAATGAAGTCAATATGCAGGCTGTTATGGATTTGCGCACCCGTTATCGCGATGTTTTCGAAAAAACACACGGGGTACGCTTGGGGTTTATGGCTTTTTTTGTTAAAGCATGTGTCGAAGCTTTGCGCAAATTTCCAGAAGTTAATGCTTCCGTTGATGGCGCGGATATTGTTTATCATGGATTTTACGATATTGGTATTGCCGTTGGATCACCACGTGGTTTAGTGGTTCCTATTTTACGTGATACAAATACGCTGAATATTGCTGAAATCGAAAAACAAATTCGCGACTATGGTGCGCGTGCGCAAACAGGTAAACTGGATCTAGAAGAAATCACCGGAGGAACATTTTCGATTACTAATGGCGGTGTTTTTGGTTCGTTGTTATCCACTCCAATACTCAATCCACCGCAAAGCGCTATCCTGGGCATGCATAAAATTCAACCACGCCCAGTGGCTGAAAATGCACAAGTCGTTATCCGCCCAATGATGTATCTTGCATTATCATATGACCACCGAATCGTTGATGGGCGTGAAGCCGTGCAGTTTTTAGTGACGATTAAAGATTTACTGGAAGATCCTGCGCGGATATTGCTGGATGTTTAACGCGTGTACAACAAAGTATTAATGAAGCACCAGGAAGCATTATGCCAAAAAATAACCAGGGAAAGTTTGATGTCATTATCATTGGCGCCGGGCCGGGCGGCTACGTCGCAGCCATTCGCTGCGCACAGCTTGGCTTAAAAACCGCTTGTGTGGATGACTGGCAGGACAAAGATAACCACCCCTCGCCCGGTGGAACATGCTTAAATGTAGGCTGTATCCCGTCTAAGGCAATGATTGATTCATCCGAACAATATCACAAAGCAAAATATGGCTTACAGGAACATGGCATCAATATTAGTGATGTCAAATTAAACTTGAAGACCATGCATGCACGAAAAAACAAAGTAGTCAAAGAGTTGACCAGCGGTGTCGCTGCACTCTTTATGGCGAATAAAATTACATTTATTTCCGGACGCGCAAAAATACTTGCCGACAAACAAGTTGAAATTACCCTGTTTGATAAAAAAAACCCACAAACCATTCACGCTGAAAATATTATTATTGCCACCGGTTCTTTGCCAAAAGAATTCAAATTAGCCCCCCTTGATCACAAGAACATTGTTGATTCAACCGGGGCACTTGAGTTCACTACAGTACCCAAACGTTTATGCCTCATCGGCGCAGGGGTAATAGCCCTCGAATTAGGCAGCGTTTGGCGCAGACTTGGATCTGAGGTTGTGTTATTAAAATCGCGGAAAAATTTTTTACCCGAAGTCGACAAAGATATTAGCACGGAAGCATTAAAATTATTCACCGAACAAGGTTTAGACCTTAAAGCGGGCGTTAAAATTACACGCTGCAAGGTCGAAGCTAAAAAAGTCCTAATTTCTTACCAAGAAGATGGCAAAGACATCACCTATAAAGCAGACAAATTAATCGTAGCAGTAGGTCGTGATGCCAATACCAAGAATATTTTTGATGTAAACCTTGGTATCGAACTGAATGAAAAAGGGTTTATCAAAGTCGATGAACAATGTCATACGTCCGTCAAAGGTATTTTTGCAATTGGTGATGTCGTTGGCGGCGCAATGTTAGCACATAAAGGATCAGAGGAAGGCGTTATGGTCGCCGAACTCATCGCAGGGCATCAAGCGAATGTGGACTATACGACGATTCCTGCGGTAATCTATACTGATCCAGAAATTGCATGGCTAGGGAAAACTGAACAAGAATTGCAATCAAGGGGCATTGAATATAACGTAGGTAAATTTCCTTTTGCGAGCAATGGACGCGCGCGCGCCTCTGCAAATACCGAAGGTTTTGTAAAAGCACTAGCAGACAAATCCACAGATCGTATTTTAGGTGTACATATCATAGGCCCACAAGCCTCAGAACTCATCATGCAGGCAAAACTAGCAATGGATTTTGGCGCCAGCAGTGAAGACATTGCGATGACCATGTTTGCCCATCCCACGCTGTCGGAAACCTTACACGAAGCCGCATTATCCGTTGATAATCGTGCCATACATGCAGTACAAGCCAAGAAAAAATAATCATTAATAGGTGGGACAACTATGAATCTACACGAATACCAAGCCAAAGCATTGTTTGCGAATTACGGCTTACCGGTTCCAAATAACAAAATTATAACCAACATTGGACAAACCGATGCCGCACTCGAACAACTCGGCGGTGGAAAATGGGTCATTAAAGCCCAGGTACATGCCGGCGGCAGAGGCAAAGCAGGTGGCGTAAAACTTGTCGAGAATAAAGAGGATGCACTGGCCACCATTCAATCTTTATTAGGTACGCGGCTGGTTACCTTGCAAACCGATGCCGATGGACAACCGGTTAACCAAGTCATGATAGAAGAGCCTTGTGATATTGCACGTGAGCTTTATCTGGGTGCGGTTATCGATCGTTCTTTGCGCCGAGTTGTTATCATGGCTTCGACTGAAGGCGGCATGGACATTGAAAAAGTCGCCGCCGAAACACCCGAAAAAATTCTGAAAGTCGCGATAAATCCCTGCGTTGGGTTTCAAGCATTCCAAGGACGCCAACTTGGCTTTGGCTTAGGCTTGGACGCCAACCAAATGCAGCAGCTCAACAAATTGATTGGCCAATTAGCAACTCTGTTTATAGAAAAAGACCTCAGCCTGGTTGAAATCAACCCCTTGGTAGTCACCCAACAAGGGGATTTATTATGTCTTGATGGAAAAATAAATATTGATGATAGCGCAACATACCGGCATCCTGAACTCGAAAAACTGCGCGATATTACCCAAGAAGATGAACGTGAAGTACACGCTAAAGAATGGGATTTAAATTATATTCATTTAGATGGAAACATCGGCTGCATGGTTAATGGTGCAGGCCTCGCCATGGCAACCATGGACTTGATAAAATTACACGGTGGCAACCCCGCCAATTTTCTAGACGTAGGCGGCACTGCAACCAAAGAACGGGTCGCTGAAGCGTTCAAAATCATTTTGTCCGCCGGTAGTGTCAAAACCGTATTAGTCAATATTTTTGGTGGCATCGTTCGCTGCGACATGATTGCTGAAGGCATTATCGGCGCGGTACAAGAGGTTGGTATCACCATCCCCGTTGTCGTACGCCTCGAAGGTAATAACGCAGAAAAAGGCCGCGAACTGCTGTCACAAAGTGGCCTCAGTATTATTGCGGCAGAAAATTTGAATGCTGCAGCACGCAAAGCCGTTGCAGCGATTGGAGATGAGCAATGAGCGTTTTAGTCAACAAACACAGCAAAGTTATTTGCCAGGGATTCACTGGCAAACAAGGCACCTATCATTCCGAGCAAGCGCTTGCTTATGGTACAAAAATGGTAGGCGGAGTCACTCCAGGAAAAGGCGGGCAAAAACATCTCGGATTACCCGTATTCAATACCGTAAAAGATGCGGTTGATGCCACCCAAGCTGAGACAAGTGTTATCTATGTGCCCGCGCCTTTTTGCCAGGATGCGATACTCGAAGCGACGGATGCCGGGATTAAGCTCATCGTTTGCATTACTGAAGGTATACCTACGCTAGATATGCTAGTGACTAACATGATTGTGAGTGAAGCTGGCGCTAGACTCATCGGCCCTAATTGTCCCGGCATTATTACCCCAGGCGAATGTAAAATCGGCATCATGCCCGGCGCTATTCACCAGCCTGGAAGCGTAGGCATTGTTTCACGCTCAGGTACATTAACTTATGAAGCCGTAAAACAAACCACGGACATTGGCCTGGGGCAAAGCACCTGTATTGGTATTGGAGGCGACCCACTTCCGGGCACCACCTTTATTGATGCACTCGCCTTATTCGAAGCCGACCCAGCAACTCAATCCATTATCATGGTAGGAGAAATTGGCGGCACCGCCGAAGAAGAAGCAGCTGAATTTATTCAGTCCAATGTGAGCAAACCTGTGGTCGCCTATATCGCCGGGGTCACTGCACCCAAAGGTAAACGCATGGGGCATGCCGGCGCGATAATTGCGGGTGGGAAAGGCACGGCAGAAGAAAAATTTATGGCATTGGAAAAAGTCGGCGTTAATACCACTAAGTCGCCCACGGAACTTGGCCACTGTCTCGCGCAAGCTTTAGCAAAATAATGCTAAACACAAAACAGGCGTATATGAGTATGGCCTTGATTAACCACGATTTACTGTATTTCAATCGGTTTTGAGAAATATTGAGCTTAAAAGTGAGATATTTGTCACAAATTCAAGATCATGCATAAAACAAACAAATATCTATCCGATATTAGTCAGTAAGTAAAACTTTTTTAGTTTAAGGTTGCGGGGGACATAATTATGTCTATACAAATTCCTGGCAGTTCATCAAATATCAATGCGCACAGTGATGTCAAAAAACCGGAAAAAAATGCTAAATCCTCCGAAGCTCTTGCCCAGGCGGATGTTTCCTCTAAAATATCGAATACTGAGCTGCAACTTCAAGATGACGTAAGCACGGTTACTTCCTTGAATAAAGCGGAAAGCAAAATTCCGGATGAACGCTTACTCGAAAACACCAGTCAAGCAGTGGAAATGGCCGAAAAAATTAAATTAGCCATTAATGCAAACCCTTACCTTGCACTTGACGCACATGGCGACGCAAACGATTCCTCAGTCAATACATTGTTAAGCACTGTCGCTCCTTAAAACAATAAGCCACTACAATATCCTAAAGGAGACTGTACTGAAATCTGTGTAACTGCCTATCATTAGTCTCCTAACTGAGGGAAGAAAGGAGAATTACAGACCATGGCTTTCGGCAAATGCTGACAAATATAACCCTAGAGTGTATTAGTTTCATTACCAAGGAAAACTGGCAGATTAATTACCAAACTCAAATGTCGCAACACTTGAGACATTTGAGTTTGGCCTAAATGAGAGCCCTGCAGTGAAAATTTGATGACGGCATTTCCCAAATTATCATCAGCTCGGTTTTTATGATAATGATCTTTATCAATCTGCCACTTAAGCCCCTGAGGATCTTTCGCCTCAAGAATTTTTCTATGCCTATATATTATTGTGTCGCGAGATACACCGCTTATTCTGGCAGCCTTCGAAACATTTTTAAGCTTATCTGCCAGCGCTTACAAGCGCGTTGTACCTGAGAGAAGTTGCATCGCTTAGGACCGCCGAATATTCCGACCTCATCCACATAAAGCGCTTTAAATGTGCCTTTTTGTATTAAATCAGGATAAACTATGTCATATTCAATGGCTTAACGTTTAACTTGATGATATATCAATTAGCCATGGATAAACTCCTTTAAATTCCGTTAATTATTTGTGCAAACAAGTTATTTCCCGGAAAAAAAGAGTTCGCCGAGGGAAAAGGTAATATCCTCAGTGTCCTCAAGAAAATATTTGCGCAAGTGCTACCTACACAAGGTATGCGAACCAAACTGTCCCTGGTTTTATTTTTTGCTTCATCAAGGATACGAAAACCTCTTCTTTGAAAACTATTAGAAGATTCATAATTTGTACGTTTGAAATTCAAATAAGCAAGGGTGCATACTGGGAATACTTGTCCAGAAATAGACTTAAAACACGTTACATGACCTATTGGCAATAGCGATGACCCAAGATGTTATCGAGTCATTAGATGACGGAACAATAAAAATACCATTGATATATCACCAACTTTAAAGTATCTGCCTGCGCCAGGCATTCGCTTTATCGAATACATTCGCAAATCGAATTCATTTTTGAGGTCTACAAACGTTCGTTATACTTGGATGAAAAAATGACATCAAACAACAACATCATTGAATTACTTATACTGTCATCTATTATTGCAAGCTTTACCATACATATCATTTTTGGCGAAAATATTAAAGGACTGATGGAGCGTAAAAAATTATTCGTTTCATTTCAGAGATTGAGTCATGCCGTTGTTCTGTTAGCAAAGGACTCCATCAATTCTCTAACCTTGATTCATTATCTTGAAAAAATCAAGCTGCTTTCTAGGAAAATCTGTGCAGGAAAAAAATACAATCTAGATGATAAATTTGCCTTTAATATTAAAAACTAAAAATAATTTGATAGCTTAAAACTGGAGTAATTTATGAGAGCAGATCAGAGCAGAGAAAGAATACTATTTCTTGGAAAAAAGAAGGATGATTATTCTCTAAAAGCATTGAAATTTTGCCAAAATAATTTTGAAAATGTTACCGCCTACTTGGGGAAATGGGGGGATAGGCTGCCAGAAAACATTGGCTCGTGGGATGGCGATTATATAATATCTTACTTATCAAGATGGATTATTCCTGAGTATCTATTAAAAAAAGTAAAAATCGCTGCTATTAATTTTCACCCTGCATCACCAGAATACCCAGGAATTGGATGCACTAATTTTGCATTATACGAAAATGCGAAAGAATATGGGGTAACTAGCCATCACATGTCTGCAACCGTTGATACAGGTAATATTATTAATGTAAAGAGATTTCCAGTCTATCCAAAAGATAATGTTGATACTCTTCTTTCAAGAACATATGAATTTCAGCTTGTATTGTTCTATGAAATACTGGGAAAGATACTGAATAATGAAGAATTACCTAAGTCAAACGAACAGTGGACAAGAAAACCATTTACACGAACAGAATTCAATAAGTTAAGTAAAATTACACCAGATATGTCAAAAAATGAAATTGCGAAAAGAATCAGGGCAACAAGTTATGATACATGGCAACCAACAGTTGAGTTGAATGGTTTCACATTCGAGTTTAAATCGAAGCTATAATTTGTTGTAGTAGTGTCATTATCAAGGGAAACTGGCGAATTAATTACCCCAAGCGACTTTGCCGTAACACTGTATCAGCAGCCCGTTAGATTGACAACAAAATGAGACTGTCTAACGGGTTGCTGCCCCTAATTGTACTCGCTGAATTCTCAGTGCACTTGTTTGCATATTTCCCCTCAGCCATATATACCGAACACCACTGGGGCTAATTTCAATTTCCGACATCGTTGTTGTATATCACCCTGTAATACGAGATAACGATACTTTGTTACCCAAACCAATGTCCTGTGAATCGGGTTACCGTATATCCACTTCATCTTTTCTCTGGCATAGAAAAAATTCTAACATAAGTGTGTAGCAGCTAAAGCCTTGCACTAAAGTGCATAGTTTTGACTAGCGAACTGAGACCAATAAAAGTTATGTTTTACAGAACACTAAAGCAGGTACAACGCTTATTGTTAGAGCACCAAGTAGATATCGCTGGTAACCTAGAAAATCATATCTGTGCGACTCCTGCGAGCACTCCAATAAAGCTATAGGGGTCATTGATTATAGCGGGAAATAAAAATCAAACCTGGATCGCGGATTAACAAAATAGGTTAGGCGGCACTACTTTTGCGTTCGCAAAACACGCCACTTTAAATCGCCAGTGAGCAAAGCGTTAGAAAACTGCAATAATTAGTCAAAGGAGAATCCAACATGAAACGAATAGCCACAAAAATAATCCGCAATACATTTGAGCACTTCGGCATTGAAATACGAAAAAAACCGAAACTTAGTAACCGTGTTTACGATACCTTCCCTAAACAAGCACCATCAGAAAAATATTTCTACAATATTGGAGCAGGTTCATTTCAGCATCCATATTGGACAAACATTGACTATGCAACCAAACATTATAGTAGCGTTCAAAAAGACTTTATTCAATACGATTTGATGGAAATGAAGCCATTACCTATAGAAAAGAACATGGCCGAAATTGTTTATTCTTCTCACACAATTGAGCACATATCTGATGAAGCAGTTCGTAATATGCTAAAAGAATCTTATCGGATTTTAAAACCCGGAGGGGGAATCAGGCTAACAACACCTGATGCTTGGTTAGAGTTTCAGGCTTATAAAAGAAAAGATATGGATTATTGGTATTGGAAAGACTGGTACAGTGAAGAAGGAACATGGGAAAAACTATACAAAGTACCATTGACCAAGGCTTCAATACATCAGCTATTTTTGCATCATTTTGCCTCCCAACTGTGTGAAATTGATATTGATGACAGCCCCCAGAAGAAGTACTCAGACTCTGAAATACATGATCACTTTTCAAACAGCTCTGATGTTTCTGATCTGGATTACTTTACAAAACAGTGTAAGTTCAATTCTGACTATCCTGGACAACACATTAACTGGTGGACTCACGAGAAACTGATGTCATTTTTAAAAGAAGCGGGTTTTTTAATGCCTTATGTCTCTGGCTGGGGGCAGAGTGTTTTTTCTCCACTTAGAGATACAAATCTATTTGATAATACACATCCTAAAATATCGTTGTATGTTGAAGCTATAAAATAAACTAAGCAGAATTGGGTAGCTTGAG
Organism: uncultured Ectothiorhodospiraceae bacterium; assembly: GCA_964636675.1. GTDB lineage: Bacteria > Pseudomonadota > Gammaproteobacteria > S012-40 > S012-40 > JALUUH01. Next base: position 15,325 of record CAZWUO010000006.1, on the reverse strand, counting down.
GATCTCCAACCCACTGCGCGACTCCGCACAGAGCATATCCTAAAGATGTTTAGGACAAACTAGCCGATTAGCTCCGACTTGTTCCAGTGCTGGTTTCCGATTTCGCGCTAACAGCCTTGAAACAAAAGCGGATATATTCCCCCTATAAACCAAACACCGCTTTATTCACGTTAAGCATCTCTCATATTCTATTGGTGAAACATAACCTAAACCTGAATGTAACCGAACAGAATTGTAAAATTTGTTAATCTATTTGCTTAGTGCTGGCGACTGTTGTATACCCTAAAACTAAGCACGTGCGTCTATGCCACGTTCTAACTCACCGTGTAAACGTAACTCCCTCTTCAATATTTTTCCGCTCGCATTTTTAGGTAGCACATTTATAAAATTGAATTTCCTAGGGATCTGATACCCACCTAAACGCTCGCGACAATGCGCTCTCAGTATTGCGGCATCTGTATCTATCTCAGATTTCAATACCACGTACGCAACAACTATCTCGCCATGCGATTGATTCGGCTCTCCAATAACGGCTACTTCCTCGATACTTGGATATTCATAAAGCACTTCTTCAATTATTCGCGGATAAACATTCATTCCATTGACAATGATCATATCCTTTATTCGATCGATAATATAAAAATATCCATCCCTATCCTTGCTACCTAAGTCACCGGTTCTAAACCAATCGTTAAAAAAGGATGCGGCAGTTTCTTCGGGTTTATTCCAATATCCTTGCATAACATTTGGTCCGCGAACACAGATCTCACCAATGGTATCAGCCGCCAGATCGTCACCATTATTATCTTTTATTTTCATTTCTACACCCGGTATAGGTAAACCAACAGACGCGGTTTTTCTTACACCTCCAATCGGGTTGATACAAGTTACTGGCGAACACTCCGTAGGGCCATCACCTTCATATATAGCTATGCCAAATTTTTTTTCAAATTTCTGCATTAAGCTCATTGGCATCGCAGCACCACCCGAAATGCAATATTTAATATGCGAGAATTTTTTCTTTTGCTGATCAGTGCAACGAAGTAATACACCATACATGCTCGGCACCCCTAGAAAGATCGTGGCTTTTGAACGCTCGATGGTCGAAAAAATTAACTCTGGATCAAATTTTTCTGCGATCACCAACGAAGCTCCATGCAGAATTGGCGTTAACATACCTACCGTCGCTGCAAACGCATGAAACAGGGGCAACACGACCAATAATTTGTCCTTTTGTGCTTCGATTTTTAAAGCTTGTTTTGCGCTGCTGGTATTGCTCGCCAAATTAGCATGCGTTAACATCGCGCCTTTAGGTTTTCCGGTAGTACCTGAGGTATATAATATTGCTGCAAGATCGTTCTTCGGCTCAAAAACAATTTCAGGTAGCGTGAAATTGTTTTGTAATAGCTGTTGCCAGCAAATATCTAAACTATTCTCACACTTTTGGCCAATGCAAATATACATTCTAATGGCTGGCACACAATCTCTGAGCTTATTAATATTTGCTGCAAATGAAGCATGATAAATCAGGCCGTTTGCATTCGCGTCATTTAGAATAAATTCAATTTCAACCGGCGTCAGTAGTAAATTAATCGGCAATACAGTCGCTCCGGCTTTCACAATTCCTAAATAGGCTATCACAAATGCATCGCTATTCACGCAATACAATGCAACTCGATCACCTTTTTTAATACCATTTTGCGCAAGCTCCGCTGCAACTTTATCTGACAGCTCATCGAGTTCCCGAAAAGTGACCTGACGCTGATTAAATTGAATAGCAACATTATCCGTGTAATACCCCACAGTTTCTGCAAACAAGTTGGGCAAACTGCGATTAATCACATAACTGCCTGGCATTCGCAACCCCTTCATTCTTTCAATATCCCCGATTAATCTCAGCACAGCCATCTGATTAGTAAAACTATCAATTTCAATCCTAAACACGCCACTCCTATTTCTGCACAAAGCACAGCATATAGCTGCTGTGTTAGCATTTCGCTAAAGACGGCTAAGTTTAAATTCTTCTTGGTCTGGCATGTCGCATTAAGATACAATGATCCCGCTTTGGCGTCTTGTGCTCATTGAGTAACAACTTTAAGGTTCGTGTTCTTGCTCATCCCGCAATACAAGATGTAGAATTACAAAAATTTAAAACATGCCTGATTTTTGGTTTTTTTCTCAATTGTCTTCAGCGTGAACACAATCGGAGATAGAAAACACAAATCACGTATAGGCCGCATATTATTTTTTAATGTAGCGCTTTCTTAAACTTTTTATCTCTGCATTGTTTTATTAGACCGCCTTAGCACACCGTTAAGGCTATTTTGACGGTGTACTAATGTAAATATTTTCCTTTATTAATATTGAAATCTCAAAACTCGCAGCTTTAAGTACAGAATAACGTACCGAAGCGTATTAACCTAAGGCTTAACTGAAACCTATGTACCCGTTTATCAGTTTCCGAAACATTTAACGTCTTATTGAAGTGGCTTTTTTATGAACAGTAAAAATTTTGTTATTGCATTATTAGTGGTTGCTATTACCGCAGTTTTAGCTTATTTCCTCGGCTCTTTGCTCAATATGGAGTCATTTTCCCTGGTTACTGGCGTATTACTCGGAGGTTTTGTAGGCGCACTTATTGGTTCATATCATTTGGCTTTAACACCACGTGAAAAGCCAGCACAATCTCACTCCCAAGCTACGCCAACGGCGACAGCTAGATCCTCTCAAACCATATTTGTTGGAAATCTGCCCTATAAAGCGAACACCTACAATCTACGAAAACTTTTTGAAAACTATGGCGCAGTAAAAAGTGTACGTATTGCAATTGACCGGGAAACACGCAAAAAACGTAGCTTTGGGTTTATCGAAATGAGTTCCGAAGACGCCAATAAAGCCATACAAGAACTCAATGATGAATCGTTTTATGGCCGTGAATTGAAAGTAAGCCATGCTCGAGAAAAAGCACATTGAGCAAAATTTAAAGCTGCAAGGGGATGTAAGAGCGTATGTTTAAGTTTTTAGTCAATTCATTGAGAAGCTCTCGAGTGGCGTCCCCAGCAATTCTGAGCAAGAAAATCACCAGCATGAAATTCAGATTGCTACGACCGTCTTAATGCTGGATCTGATGGGAATTGACGATGATCACTCCATCCAGGAAACGACGGCCATTACTGCTGCATTGCAAGATAAGTTCAAACTAAGCCATGATGAAATTCAAGATATACTGGCTCTCGGCAGACGCAAAGCAGAAGAAGCCACTGATTTCTACGAATTTACATCGTTAATTAATCAACATTTTGACCACGCAGATAAAATTCATATTATTGAGCAATTATGGTCTATTGCTTACGCCGATAGTAAATTACACCGCTACGAAGAGCACAGTATTCGAAAAATAGCCGATCTACTTTATGTAAGCCATGCTGATTTCATCGCCACAAAACATAAAATTTTGTCTTCTACCACGAGAGACTGAAGAAGCGAAACGCTTTACCCGCTTGCAAAATATCAAGTTATCATCGAGGAAAACCCTAAGCCCATGTAGTTACTGGGCTTAATGCCTTATCCACAATTACTGTGGATAACTCTGTGAGTTAATCGCGAGAAACTCCCCTATAAGCGCATATCTTCTCGCTTCCCTATAGATTGACCGTAAAACAGGCACGACTTAAGTCTATGATTTAGCAAATTAATTATCCATAACATAATATTCGACTGGTTTTTAATCAGAACGCTGATATATAAGACACCTCACTGTGTATAAAATAGAAGTTTGCGCTGAAAATTTGACGTTACAGCCTAGCAATTTTTCATTAGGCCTCGCACTATTCCCTGGCACAATGTGCGGATCAGAGACAATCGTTAAAATCGTGCAATAACCAAAGCTAGATGCTAAGATTCTGGGGGCTTTATCGCTATTCCACGTGTTTTGGTGGCGAGTGATTTAAGTATTTTTGTTAGGAGGGAGGTTTTTTTGTATGGCTACGGGTACCGTAAAGTGGTTTGATAATTCTAAAGGGTTTGGCTTTATTGCTCCGTCTGATGGTAGTGATGATGTATTTGTGCATTATTCAGCAATCACTACAGATGGGTATAAAACCTTAAACGAGGACCAAACAGTTTCATTCGAAACTGAAAATGGCCCTAAGGGTTTGACTGCTGTTAATGTCGTTCCTCAATAAAAACAACGAGAACGTCAGACCACCAAAAAATAAAACCCTGCGGTAACGCGGGGTTTTTTTTGCGGATTAAGTCGTTACAATCACTCTCAACGCATCCAACCTAATCTTAGACAAATGAGCACTCTGCCGAAGGTCACTTTCAATCTGATCAAAAAATTCAATTTCCTCTTGCCTAACGCTTGGGTTCACCCGTGCAAGCGCGACTAAGCGAGATTTTTCTGCGTTAATTTTCTGCAGCGCATTCTCTATGAGCTTCTGCTTTTCTGTCGCTACGTGTTGATCAGCAATGACTTGGCTTTTGGCTAACATACGCTGAATCGCGCTGCTCTGCTGCTTAACGATTTTAATCGAGATCAACTTATCAATCTTGATCGCTGCTGAATCAATCTCATCCATGCTAATTTTTGCAGATACCTCAAGCCCAGAATGTTCCATAACGACACGCAAAACAGTCGCCGGAATATATCGGCGAACGTAACTTTTTAATCCTGGAAATTCAAGACTAAAAATGGTTTCAAGCAACATACTGCCCGGTGTAAAATTAAACCCTTTAATCGCAACCAAAGCCGTATTGCCCATTTCCTGGGTCAGCATTAAGTCGATCGCATTCTGCACCAATGGGTGCTCCCAACTCAGAAAATGTACGTCTTCATTGGTAAGCGCCGTTTGCCGGTGAACCGTAACCGTCATCCCATCGTCAGGCAAACCCGGAAAACTCGACAATTGCATGGCCTCACTCGGCTTGATGAGAAATCGCGTGGCGTCTAATTCTTCGAAATCTATGCCATAACAATTAAAAACCATATTAACAAACTGCAATAATTCCTTTTCATTATTGAAATTTTCTATATTCACCGCAATCTGTTCAGCGCGCTCAGGATGATGTGAATGCAACTCCAATAAACGGTCGCGCCCGTGTTCGAGTTGTTCTGAAATTTGTCGGGTGATTGCTTTCGTGCTCGCAATAAGTTCTTCGATTCCTTCGTCAAATTCGTCGACAAAATGTAAGGCATCAAATAATGAATTTTTTGTCTCCCTAAAAACGGTCTGTGCAGCAGAGCATGGACGAAAAAACGCTTCAAGCCCTTCCTGATACCAGCGAAAAATAGTCTCTTGTGCCGTTTTTTGCAGATAGGGAATATGGATATTAATGGTCTTCGTTTGCCCAATCCTATCCAAGCGACCAATACGCTGCTCTAGCAAATCAGGATTATAGGGAAGATCAAACATGATTAAATGATGTGAAAATTGAAAATTTCTTCCCTCGCTGCCTATTTCAGAGCAAATTAAGGCTTGCGAACCTGTCTCGGTATCCGCAAAAAAAGCCGCGGCCCTATCGCGTTCGATAATCGTCATGCCCTCATGAAATACCGCGCAATGGATGCCTTCTTTGGTTCGCAAATACTGCTCAATGTCCTTCGCCGTTTGCATATTTGAAGTAATAACAAGCACCTTAAGAGGCTTTAGCTGCTTAAGTTTTTGCGCCAACCAAGGTAACCGCGGATCAACTAAAGCCCAATGCAGCCCCTTTTGACGCAATGCCTGATACAGTAGCTCTACACTCAGTAATTGCTGCGCAGATGAAATCCCACCGTCCTGTACATCCATAAAACTCTGCGCGTATACTTCAGGCAATTCAAGAGGATAACTATGTATTTCTCGCCCAGGAAAACCCTGGATAGAAGACCGTGTATTACGAAATAAAACCCGCCCCGTACCATGCCTATCTAATAAATGCTGAACCAGCTTTTCTCTCACTTCGTCCCATTTTAAAGAATCATCAATCACTGAATTAAGCTGCTCGAACCACTTAGCCAACTCTAAATCATCTTGCAAGCCCGGCAACTCAATAAGCTCAACAACAGCCGGCTGCTCGATGTTGATCAATGCCTCAATAAACTCGGCAACGGGTTGATATTGTTTTTCTTCTAATAAAAATTGATCAAGATCTCTGAACCGAGAAGGATCTAACAATCTGAGACGCGCAAAGTGCCCCTCCTTGCCTACTTGCTCAGGAGTCGCGGTAATGAGTATGAGTCCTTTGGTTCCCAGTGAAAGCTTCTCGACAAGTAGGTACTGCCTACTTGCAAATTGCGGCGTCCATTCCAAATGATGTGCTTCATCGACAATGAGCAGATCCCAGGTGACGGCTGAGACCTGCTCAAAGCGCTGTTCATTGCTGCTCAAGAAACTCAAGCTACAGAGTATGAGTTGCTCATTTTCAAATGGGTTTTGCAGATTGCCACTTTCCTCATCAGCAACACAGCGCTCCTCATCATAGATATTAAAATGCAGGTTAAAGCGCCGTAACATCTCTACCAGCCACTGATGCACCAGTGTTTCCGGCACAATAATGAGTACCCGCTGCACTCTTTCTGTTAGCAATTGTTGATGTAAAATCAACCCTGCTTCGATCGTTTTACCCAAGCCGACTTCGTCAGCCAGCAATACCCGAGGTGCAAATCGCTTTGCAACATCAAGCGCTACATATAGCTGATGGGGAATTAAACTCGTGCGGGTACCGGATAATCCAAAAGTTTCTGCAGCAAGCAGCGTATTCTGTTGTTTAAGTGCTTGCTGTCGCAGTAAAAACCACTTATGGCTGTCTATCTGCGATGCCAATAAACGATCTAAGGGCTGTAAAAACTGCATGAAATTACTGAGTTCTGATTCATGCAACACGACGGCTTGATCGTCACGCTGACCAATATAGGTAATTAAGCCAGCCTCTTCTTCAATACGCTCGATGCTCAGCGTCCATTGCTCATGACTGTCTACGACTTCCCCAGGTTTGAATTGAACACGCTTGATCGGCGCAGAAGACAGAGAATACGTACGAGTATCACCACTCGCGAGAAAAACAATCGTAACGGTTCGGTGATCAGCACTTAATACCGTGCCTAAACCTAGGGTGGGTTCGGATTCACATATCCAGCGTTGACCAGGGACAGGTAATGACAAAACAAGAATACCTCAATGCACAAAGCGGGGTATCTTAGTGCAAAAGAAGCCGATTTTCACTAGGCAAATCGATTTATATTATATGGCTCAAGAAGTAAAGCTTAGTCAAACACGAAGAAAATCAATATTTAACCTAGGTTTAATTAAATAACAGTGACTTATAACCTAGGTTAAAACACTCCGGTCAAGTTTTCATCTGCATTTTGCGCCGTTTGCAGTGGCGCCCTGGTAGACGCGCAGTTATACATTACTTTGACGGCATAACTATGTGGCGAGCTTTGCCACATATAGGCTTCTAACACCACTTTAAGCAGGAATGGGGCAAATGAATCACCATCGACTGAGGATTTCTGTATGCGTGCTAGATCGACGGCTTCATCTGCCGGCACCCCAAGGCGGGAATTAATGACCGTGTCATACCCTATCATCGCTACAGCGTAACATTGCTGTACGGGGCCTTCGGGGTACTCACTCAATTGAGCGAAACTTGCACTCGTAAAAAACAAAGTGCTGCAAGTAGTGACTAAAGATAATCGCTTTATATATTGCATTGGCGATACTCCTTTAAAAATGGCTGTTATATTTTTTATTCGCCGATGAAAAATACATTCTCCTGTCATCTTTGTCGGTAGTTGTTCAAAAATATGTAGTTATTTCTGTTCAATTGTTGTGATGTTGTTCACTGACATAAATATAATCCGCAAAATCTGAATTAAGGTCATCACAGTGCAAATTTTTATCCCAAGGAATTAACGTGGTTATCTTGTTGTAGCCGAGTGAATTTAACTGAAAAACGATACCGAAGCGGTTAATCAAATGCCAACTACCCGCAAACCCTATAAACAGTATGTTATCGCTATTAGTGAGAGTTTCAGCTATCGATTCCGCCATGACTCTGTCCCAAATCAATTGCTGTTTGACGAAGCGATGAAACTGCTCTTTGTCTACATCTGATAACGGGGCAAACTTATGTCGCGTAAAGCTCACGGCGAGTTGGCGAATATAATTTTTCGGGGGATTTGCGGGTTTGTGAACGGGATAAAGTGTCGCTAAATCAGTACTAATCCAATCGGCATTGGCTATTTTTTTTACCAAATCTTTTTCTAAATTTAACGCCACCATTGGAATTTTTTTTTCTCTCGCAAATCTAAATATCGGAAGATAATGACGAATGTCAAAACCCCAGAATTCGTCCCAATCGAGCAAACTCAAAAAAATTTTCTCTGTAATATTTCCATCAACCCATTGATCCAACAAACTTTGTTTAGAGCGCGGCAACATCTCAAATCCTAAAACCATATTGTTCTTGTCATGCATCTGTGTGAGCATCTGCAAATGCCATGCATGGTGGTCGGCGTTATCATGGTGCTCGCCCATTAACAATATTGGTTTTTTTGTTAACCGACTTAAAACCGTATTACTCTCAACGGCCTGCATATTACTCGGCTCAAACCATGGGCCATCAGGTAGGCATTGCTGGTTAGACGCATACACATTCGTTACAATCAAGCCGCATATAATAATACTTAGCTTGCTTATAAGGTCTATTTTTTTTGTCGATTTAATTCGCATAATAATACTAAATGCATCAGATGTGCCGAGTCATTATTTTTTAAAACAGAATGGATAACTATAGAGATACCCGAAAAAATAAACCTTCGGGTAATTTTTATGGAGTTAAAATAGATCTAGATAATTCCTAGTGAAGTAATGAAAACATTTAGCGCAAAACTCACAGCAAATAGTCTATCGCTGCCATCAAAAAATCATGCAACTTCTCGGTCTCATTGACTAATTTATTTTGCTTTTCCGAGAGTGCTTGTATTTTCAATAATACCATTTCAAATGCCTCTCTGATATCTTGTCCCGCATGTGCAATAATAATTGCTTTGCCAGTTGAGTCTGAAACTTTATTGAGTATAAATCCTTCCTGATCTTCTTCTAATTCCATGCTAGGAAGGCTAACTGTCAATTCATCAACATACCACGCAGTAGTGAAATAATTCGATTGTTTACCGTGCCTATCATCGCAGGGAGAATATCTTTAATGCGTCCATAACGTTCCATATCGTCAATGGGCATATTTTTAATTAACACCGAAAGGTTGGGATAGTTGATTTGGGTACGACAACCAAAATCGTAGAAACGCTTTTCATTATGTAACATGCTCACGAGTTGATTTTCTGAAGGGGGGACAGAATCTGTTACCTTATTTTTGCATTGGATTCGTAACAATTCATAGCCCAGCAATATTCCATGCGCCAGCTGGTTACCGCATAAGTGAAACCACGTCATAAATAATTTGTAAAACAGATACCGTATCAAAGAACTCAGTTTGTCGATTTCTATCTAGGGATTTGGGGTACTCGAAGAAACAAAATCTTCGAGTACTTTTTATAAAATAAAAAATAGACCCCAGCTAATTCCTGGGAAATCAAGAGGAAGGCTGGCCGTAAAACCCACCGTAAACCATCATCAAAAAACCATACCACTTTTGTCTCATTGAACAAATTGTAGTGCACGGACCAAAATGTAATCACCGTGGCCTCTATTGGATATGTGCGTTGCGACGATACGACCTGAGCCGCTTACCGCAATGGCATTATTGCCATCCTCGTCTTTCGCCAATAAAATTGCACCTGGATTTAACTTGAGATTCTTGTATTTACAATCGCTCATATAACCCCCTCTATAAGAATTATAAGGATCATCATTTAACGGGGCCAGTATGGGGTGGGTGTAGTCGACTGATTCTAAATCCAGTTTGACGGGTTTAAGGGAATAACCGCATTGTGATAGAGTACTCGTTTCAAGAGGACTCATTGAATCCGTAAATATCCTGCCTTTTAAACCTATATAGGCTGCGAGCACAACCCCCCCTCCCGCATCGACATAATCGGCTAATAGATTCCCTACTGCAACCGGGTTATACAAAGGGCTCCCCAAGGTCACCATGGCCAATACGGCATCGTATTGTAAAAGCCGGTCAAACGAAGGCGCTAGATTTATATCAAATAAATCAATATTTTCTTTCAAATATTCACCCGCTTGAACAAGTAAACCCTTGATTCTCCCTTCCGACCCCCTAGAATGAATCACCGCTATTCTTTTACTGCCCGTACCATCGTCTGTTGTGATGTCCCCCACGTTTGCAGGCTCTCCACGGACGGCCGTCATCGCCATTGATTTGCCCCGTCGAATCCTGCCATCATCCGTACTCAGCATAGTCGCAGAGCAAAGTACGTTATTGAAGGCAGGGACATCCTCGATACTAAACACGCCGGATATATCGGCATGGGCGATTTCTCCGGCACAATTCACTCTCGCACCTTCAACCAACGAACCACTAGCATCTAATACGCGACCTACTACCGTGCTTAATGGATTGACCTCTACAGTCAGTTTCAGCGAATCAGTAACATTTCCAGCGGAATCAACGACGCGTGCATAGATCACTTGGCTGGTTACACCAACTTCTGGAATATAGTTGAATCGGGTTTTGTTTGATGTTGCCGTAAAGACAACGACATCATCAACGATATAATCAATGCGCCCAAGCGTCACCTCGTTATTCATGCTGAACCTTGGAGGTTTTAATTCGATGGCATAACCTTCAAAAACCTCGGCGCCATTCATTGATTTGTTAAACTCATTAATGCGTGGCGGTATAGCGCTACGCTCCGGATATACCGTAACAACTCTGGATACAGGTACAGTGTAGTTTCCACCGGTGTCAAATGCTTGTATGGAAATAGCATAACTGCCCGCACTCGCTGCGCTGGCAACATTGAGAAAATAGGTACCATCTTCACTCGTTCGCTCTGAAAAAATAACACCATTAACGGTGAAATCAACTCTTTCCACTGGTAACACCGAATTTTTGTACCCATAAACGTTCGCTTTGATTAGAAGAGGGCGACCTGCATAAAAAGCTATGTCATCGCTTCCATAAATGTCAAACCACTCTAACTCCCATGGATTTGGATCAAAGATCACCGTAATCACATTGATAGGGGAATAACCAATATTACCGGCCAAGTCGACGGCATAAGCGCCGATGGAATAACTATCGACTCCCATTTCGGGAACAAAACTGTATTCATAAGGAACTGAGGTATCCGAGCCAACGATAATACCATTAACTGTAAAAACCACAGAAGTCAGCAAAATATCATCGCTGGCATCTGCTTTGACCGTTATTACCTGACCAGCATTCATCTCTGCCCCATTCACGGGAGAGACTAAGGCAACGGTGGGCGGAATACCCTTGTCATCCGTTATTTGGCTATGTTGCGCAATCATCAATACCGTCTTGCCGGTCTCACCATAATCCTTCCTAGCTTGAAAATCTTCTCCGGTAATGTAAACATATTGTGGATCAACAGCGATGCCCGTACCTGCGTAAGGCACGTCACCTATTTCAATGATGCCTGAAAATTGTGCCTCGCTGGGTTCTTGAATATTGACATAGGCAATCACATTCATGAATAACTGCTCCGCATAAAAAGCTGTGTTACCATGAATCACCACATCTCTTGGCGTAAAACCTCTACCTTCATTCACGACCACCGGGTTTTTAGGGTCAGTCATATCAATGATGTAATAAGTATAGGACGCCGCTGCTACATGAATATAATTACCATCAATAACTAAGTCTTTGACATTGTTAAGTGACGCCAAGTGACTTTGTATCAGCGGCAAACGTGGCGAACTCACATCAATAATATAAACACCTGAGCTGGAACCCACAGCCACGAGAGAGCCCTGTACATCAACACCTTTTGCGATACCGATGTCATTGAGTTGGCCGATAATACGCGGGTTTTCCCGATCACTCATATCTACGATTTGTAAACCGCTGGCACCGTCTGCGATGTAAGCAAGACCGTTGCTCATTTGCAAATCCTGCGCAATACCCGGGGTATCCACACCACCCGTCAAGACCGGTTGACCAGGGTCACTCACATCAATAATTTGCAACCCAGATGGGCCATCTGCAACATACGCAAAACCGGAATCAAACTTAACATCGATACTCGTCCCCGTTGTGTCAAATGCGGATATTTGGAATGGACTCGATTTATCCGTCACATTGACAATCACCAATCCCGCTTCACCAGCGGCTACATAACCCACATTATCATTCACATCGATGTTATTGGCATAACCCGGCATCGCTAATATAGACAACCCTGTCGGCTCAAAGACAGTACTCACCATTGACACAGTAGATTGAAAACTTCCATTCGATACGATAATACCGCACGCGCCAGCACTGCCACCAAAAACCAGGCCAGGCGTTAATCCAAAACTGCAAACCGCCAAATCAGAACTGAGATAGTTCGTGCCCCGCGCGGTATCGGTCAAATCAATGCGACTGCCATCCACCAAGGTACCGGTGACTTGCAGTTGCTGACTCCCACTATCCGCTTGGGTGGGATTATTTATTAACACCGCTTGGGGCGGCGTCACGCTCAACGCGGTCAGCGCAGCAGTATAATTCGCGTCATTGGCATCACTCGGGTTAGAGCCCAGAGAAACCTCTAGAAAATCATTTAAACCATCGCCATCGGTATCTGCCAGCAAGGGATTACTAATATATCCATCAACACCCGCCAGCACTTCCTCGCCATCGCTAAGGCCATCGCCATCGCTATCGGGATTGTTCAGATCCGTGCCTGTATTGTATTCCTCGAGCGCAGTCAAACCATCGCGGTCTTGATCCTCTTGTGCGTCCACCGGGTCATTGGGATTCAGGCCATTTTGTTGCTCGAAGTCATCGGGCAGTCCGTCATTATCCGAGTCGCCCGCCACATTCACGCGCACCAATTTAATCGCGACGGCACCATCCTTCCGCGCAGTAATCAAGACTTCGCCCGTTGATTTTGCGGTCAGCAAACCGGCATCACTCACGCGGACAATAGCCGCATTCGTGGTTTGATAATTAGTACCGGATACCGCTGCGGTCACGTCTCGCTGACTGCCATCGGGATAATTGGCTAATACCGTTAGTTGTGCCGTACCATCAATCACATTCATCGTGATCGCACCGGCGGAGGCAATACTCAAGGAGGACGGAATAGGATCAAGGCCTTCAAAAACAATGGCACTGACGTCCACAATATCATCGCGCAATACCGAAAAGTAATCGCTTTGCCCTGAAACCGTTTTGCCGTCGTTCACACAAGTGGCTCGCGCACGAATTTGTCCCATGTTCGACGGCACATTCGGCAACGACCAACCACCGTCAGGGTTTACTTGGATGGCTCGATTGAGAACGCTAATCACACAGTTTTCATCCAGCACCACGGCTTTCACTTGAAAGGCGCTCAAGAACAAACCGGCCAAAATGATTGCCATCATCCCCTGTCGCAGATTTAACCTTCTCATTCTCTCTTACTCCTGCTCACTTAAAAGCGAATCAATCACTTTAGAAAATTTGCCATAGGATTGCGCACCATTGATAAACACCGCGTCAACGAGTTGCTGGTTTTCTAACTTGCCAATAAAAAAAGCAGGCGTGCCGCTCACGCCCACACGTTTCCCGTCAGCCAAATCGGCTGCGACTTCCTGGGCTTGTGCAGGGTCGTCTAAACACGCGATAAATTGCTTTTCGTCAAGCAATAGTTGCTTGGCCAGTTGTCGGTATAACGCCTGGCCCTTAGCCCCTTTGGTGGTAAATAATTTTTCATGCATGGGCCAATACGCCTGTTGCTCACCCGCACAATTGGCCGCAATCGCTGCGGATTTTGCATGGCGGTGAAAATCTAGCGGAAAATCACGCATGACGTATTGGATCTTTCCAGTGTCGATGTAATTCTTTTTTATCTTGGGCAATGTTTGCAGCATATGCCGCCGGCAAAAGGGACATTCAAAATCAGAAAACTCAATGATAGCGACGCTTGCAGAATCATTGTGCTCGCCCAGTTTAAAATCCTCATCCAATGCTATTTTTGGAATTTTCTTATTCTTTGCATCGCCGTTTTCAAGCGCTGCCAGTTGATGTTTGATTTCCTCTACAGCTTGACGCAGTTGATGATTGTCGCGCTTTAGCTCAGCGATTTGTTTTAGTACTTCTTCCACCACCCAGTCTTCTGCAGCTTGTAAGGGACTCAGCATCACGACAAGTATGCTAAAAAGGCCGTATTGACAATATTTTTTATACATGTCTATTCACCATTGAAAGTAAAACCATACGTATTTTTTTGTGCAACGTGTGCATCATCTGAGACATCTTGATGCTGCCATCTATGGGATAAATATCGAAATTTGCGGACAAACGACAGCTATGACGGTCGCCGAAATACCCACCATCAATAATGTAAACACCACTGAGAAAAGAGGATAGGTGTTTTTCATCAAGGACTCCTTAAAAGCGATCATCCTCAACTACGTACCCATTGACACAGCTAAAGGATGCTCCATTGTCACCGTCAAAAGCTGGATCCTCATGCCTGATCTGACGCATCGTTTCGAGCAACCAGTCTGTCTCTATTTCAGATAGTAGCTCTTGGCTAGCACTGAAACATTCATCCAGCGAATCATAAAGCGTTCCAAATTTTGATTTCGCGGAATTAATAACATTCATCAACGCATCCCGGTGTATAAGCTCATGCTCCACCGTATTCTGAACATTTGGCCAAGTACGTTCACCTCTGACTAAACAGTTTTCTATTTCGGGAAGCGCTTTAGAAATCACTACCGTAAAGTTTGGGCCAGGGAAAACATCACCCTCTAACGCATATTTTTCCTCTCCGTCCACACAGACAACGGAACACGACGCCTCCTTGATAATATCGTCGTTCGTTACCCCAGCGATTAAACCACCATCATCCGCAAATAGTCTCTCTGAGGTATAGATAGGTGCTGGAGCTTCAGACGGTTCAGCCTGATAAAGAGGATCATCGGGTTTATTCTCTAAGCGACCTAAAACGCATTGTTTACACTTTGCATCTTCATCCGAAAGATCCCCATTATCCGGTATATGTGTTGCGGATCCGCCTCTACAGCCAGGTTTTTTGCAATCATTATCCCTATCGGAGATTGACGTCGGTGTATCACTATCATCATCAGCACAATCACAATTCCCATCGCATGCCTTGCATTCGCCGCAATTATTCGGGCAACCACTGCCACTCGGCTGACTGCCACAATGCCACCCGGCTTTGATCACACCCACC